>CAYLJT010000407.1:0-7791 GCA_964383995.1 uncultured Polyangiaceae bacterium | reverse complement strand
GCCCCGACCCCTCGGCAGCAACGTCGAAACCGTGGTCGAGCTTGGCGCGGGGAGCTTCTGGGATATCCGCGACTACTACGAGACGCAGTACAAAATCATCACATCGCGCCGCGTTTCGAAGGCTGTCGTGCAGGACTTGGGGCTCCACCACGACGGCGCGTTCCTGATGAACCTACCCCCCGGCAAGATGCCCCCGACCCCCGTCGAGACCACGGAAGACGCGGCTGCAGGGGCGCTCATGGGGCGCATCACCGTCGAGCCGGTGAAGGACTCGCGCATCGCCACGATTCGGTTGGAAGACGCCAACCCCGAGCGCGCTCAGTTGCTTTTGAACGCGGTGATCGAGACGTACCTGCGGCAAAACCTCGACGACGCCCAGAACATGACGAGCTCGGCTGCGGATTGGCTGCGAAGCCAAACCGACAACCTGAAGGGGGAGCTCGAGTCGAACGAGATGAAGCTCCACGAGTACAAGGAGGACAAGCACATCCTCTCGCTCGATCTCGGCGATCAATCGAACATGTTGCGCGAAGAGATGCGCCAGTTGAACGAGGCGCTGACGACGGTGCGCACGCGCCGCGAAGAGATCGCCGCGCGCTACGCGGAGCTTGGCAAGGTCACCCCGAACGACCCCACGCACCTGCCCGCTTCAGAGCTCTTGCAGAGCCAATTGCTGCAGGAAATGCGGCGGGCCTACGAAGAAGCGATCCGCGATCGCGACGGCATGATCGGGGCCGGGAAGGGTGAAAACCACCCGGATGTGAAGGCCGCGACGGCGCGCATCGAGGCGACGCGTTCGGCGTTGCTGTCGGAGGTCAAGAACATCCAGGGCGCCCTCGGGGCCGACCTCGCGATCATCAAGCGGCAAGAGGCGGGGCTCTCGGGGCTGTTCGAAAGAGCCAAGAATCAGGCCCTCGAGCTGAACTTGTTGGAGATTGAGTACAACCGTCTGCGCCGCTCGAAGGAGAACACCGAGAAGCTTTACGCGCTCGTGTTGGAGCGCAGCAAAGAGAGCGATTTGTCGCTGATGTTGCGGGAAAACAACATCCGCGTGATCGATCGCGCGCTTGTCCCGGACACGCCGATTCGCCCGGAAGTGCCGTTGAATGTGGGTCTCGGCTTGCTGGCGGGCCTGGTGCTGGGGGCGGGCTTTGCGCTGGGCCTCGGCCTGCTCGATCGCTCGATCAAGACCCCGGAAGATCTGGAGCAGGAGCTGGGCGTGACCTTCCTCGGCCTCTTGCCCGAGCTGCAATCCCAGGCCAAACACGAGCAACGCAGGCGAGGGAAGCGGCGTCGGCCGAAGAACCTCGACGAAGGGCCACCGGAGCTGGCGGTGCACCGCGATCCGATGAGCTCCACGGCAGAGGCGGCCCGCTCGATTCGCACGAACCTGATGTTCATGGCGCCCGACCATCCGTATCGGCGCCTGCTCGTGACGAGCGCCGCGCCCTCCGAGGGCAAGACCACCGTCGCTTGTTTCATCGCCATCGCCATGGCGCAGGCGGGTCAGCGCGTGGTGCTGGTGGACTGCGATTTGAGGCGTCCGCGCGTGCATCGCATCTTCGGCAAGGCGCACAACGGCGACGGGGTGAGCACGGTGCTCTTGGGTCGCAACATCGACGACGTGATCATCGAGACCGAGGTGCCAAACCTCTCGGTCATCCCCGCCGGTCCCATCGCGCCCGACCCCACCGAGCTTTTGCACAGCGATCGATTCAAGGCCTTTTTGGACGATGTTTCGAAGCGTTTCGACCGCGTGATCATCGACAGCTCGCCGCTCGTCGCGGTCACCGACTCGGCCATCCTCTCCACGTTGGTCGACGGCACCGTGATGGTCGTGCGGGCCTTCCAGACCTCGAAAGACGTCGCGCGGCATGCCCTGCGCGCGCTCACCGACGTGGGTCGCAAGCCCGCGGGCGCCGTGCTCAACGCGGTCAACTTCGACCGGCACGAGTACCGCTACTCCTATTATTACTACCGTCGTGAGGGCTACTACGGCGAAGCGGCGCCCTCGAAGCGCCCAGGCCTGGCCGCGCCTCGCGATGGCCAAGCGCCTCCTCCTCCAGCCGAATGACCGCGCCGTTGCTCGCTGATCCGGGGCCTCTGCGCCGGGCCGCGATCCACGTCGCGAACCTCGCGGGGCGTGGTCTGCGGCGCGTTCGTGTGCGCGGAATCCCGCGTTTGATGAGCTTCACGGGGCCCGTGCTCGTGGGGGCCGGCGTGCGCCTCGTGCCCACCGCCAACGGTCCGAGCCTGTGCATCGACGGCCGCGACTACTTCGCGTGCATGATGTTTTACGGCCGATTTGGCGCCGATTTGCTCGCGCTCATCGACGCCACCGTGGGGCCCGGCGATCGCGTCGTCGATGTGGGCGCGCAGCTTGGCTACATCACGAGCTACCTCGCCGAGCGCGTCGGCAAGAGCGGACGGGTCACCTCGTTCGAGCCCGATCCCACGGCCCTTTCGCGCCTGCGCCGCGCGGTCGCAGCCAACGGTCACACGCAAGTGAAGGTCATGCCCATCGCGGCCAGCGATCGCGAAGGCGAGATCACGTTTCACGTTTCACCGACGGTCGGTTGGTCCACCGCGGTCGCGGGCACCCACCTTCACGACTTGGAAGACATCGTGGTGCGCGCGGCTCGCCTCGACGATCTACGTAAGAGCGGCGAAATCGAAGGCCCCGTGCGCTTGCTCAAGATCGATGTCGAAGGCCACGAGGCGCATGTGCTCGATGGTGCCGAAGAGATCCTGAAAAACGATCGACCGTTCGTGGTGATCGAGATCAACCCCGAGCTGCTCGCGCCCGCCGGCCACACGCCGTTCGATGTGTTGAAACGCCTTGAGTCCAAGGGCTATCGGCTCCATCGCGTGGAGGAGCGCGCGGGTCTGTTGAGCGGCGGTCGCATCGAGCTGTTACCCATCGACGCGCGCGCGGACCTTGGTTTTTGCGATGTGTTGGCGACGCCCGAGGAGCGCGCCGTGCCGCGCGTGGGGGCGCGGTGACGCTGCCTCTCGCGCGCCTCGCGTGCCCGGTCTGTCGCGGCGCCTTGGCGAAAGAAGGCGCGCAATTACGGTGTTTGGGCTGCGACGCGCCGTATGCGATCGAGGGCGACATGCCGCTCTTGGTGCCACCGGGCGAGCCCGTCGCTCGTTACGACACGCCTGCGCCCCGTCCGCGCGACGGCCTGCGCGCGAGCCGAGCCTTCGCGCTCGCGCGCCAGGCATACCAAGCGATGCTGCGCGCGGACGCGGCGCTGCACGTGCGCACGCCCCTCGATCCGGATTTTCACCTGACGCGCTTTCAGCCCGAATTTGCGCGGGATTCGCGCAAGGTCGTGCTCGACGTGGGCGCCGGGAGCGCGCCCTATCGCCAGCTCATCAGCGGCGCGGACGACGAATATTGGGTGCTCGAAGTGGAGCCGAGCGCGCTGCGCGTCGATGCCGGGATGTTCCGCGTGGTGGGCGATGTGCACCACCTGCCGTTCGCCGATGCGTCGCTCGATCGCGTGTTGCTCTCCGAGGTGTTGGAGCACCTGCACGATCCGAAACAGGCCCTCGGCGAGTGCGCGCGCGCGCTCAAGGTCGGCGGTCAGCTCGTGCTCACGACCCCCCAATATTGGCACGTGCACGGCTGGCCCTCCGACTACTACCGCTACACGAGCCACGGCCTCCGACACCTGTGCGAAACAAACGGCCTGCGCGTTGATGCCTGCGAGCCGATGGGCGGTCCCTTTCTTTTGCTCTATTCGGTGCTCGTGTTGAACTTCATCGGCTTCGTGCGCAAGCCGTTGATCGGCGCCGTGCTCGACAACGCGCTGCGCCTCGCGGCGTGGGGCGGTGATGCCACCGTGTTTCGTGACAACCTCGCGCGCGCGAACCCCGACACCCGCGGCTGGGCGCTGCTCGCGACAAAGGTTTGACTACAAACCTTCTCGGAAAACGTGGCTGCGCGGGCCGAGCTCGCGTTCGAGCAGAGCGCGCACCGAGAGCGCCTCGCGCCGCAGCAGCGTGGCCGTGTCGTGCAAGCTAGGGAGGCGCGGACCCGGCACGGGGCCCGCAAAATGTTTGGGCGCCGCGTGGCCGAAGAAGCGACCTTCCGCGCTGTCCGCGGCGGCCCTGCGTGCGAGGTGCTGCATCTTCACGCGCACCTCCAAAGGCGCGAGCAGGGGCAGCACCTGCGCCACGAGCAGCGGTTGATTCTTGCTCAAAAACGCGCGCGCTTCGTTCTTGATCCACGTCGTCGCGCTCACGCGCTCGCGACCTGGGACGGCGCCTCCGTCGGCGATCGCGAGGGGCACGCCCGCGTCGCGCGCGTAGTGCTCGTAGAGCCGTCGCAGCGTCCAATCCGGCTCTTCGACGAGCGTGTAGGTGCCCGGCGCGTCGAGCCCATCGGCCACGTGCCGGAGCGCGAGCGCGATGGTCGAGCAAAACACGACGTCCGAGCGGACGTCGCCGTTGTTCGGCAAAACGAGCGGTTTTTGCGCCTCGACCAGGGCGCGAACCTGGTGGCTCACGCCTTGGAGCTCGCCGTGCACTTGACCCAAACGAAAGGCGAAGACCGGTCTGCGTTGTACGAGACCGAGGCCCTTCGCGAAGCGCTCTCCGAAGCGTTTTTGCGCGGCGTAGGGCGTGCGCGCGAGGGAAAAATCGCCGTAGGCCTCGGAGCCCGGAGGCATGCCGAAGGCCATGGTGCTGCTCATGAACACGTAGGGCGCGCGCGCTGGGGCGGCCCCGAACACGCCCCGCACGTTGGCCATGATCCCCTTGCGAATCGCGGCTGGGAGGCCGCCCGGAAGGGAAAAGTCGGCGATCAGATCGACGTCTTCGAGGAGCCGTTTCGCATCGTCGGGGCGCGCCACCGCGCCGATGCGACAGGGGATGCCGAGCCGCCGCAGGTAGCTCGCGCCGTATTCGGAGCGCACGATCGGCGCCACCGACACGCCCGGCATTTGCGCGAGCAAGAGCGTGATTTCGCTGCCCACCTGGCCGTTCGCGCCGATCACCGCGATGGTCGGCATCACACGCCTCCGAGGGCGTACAGCGCCTCGACCAGGGCCGTGGTCGTGCGTGTCTCGGACACGCTCGTCACGTTGGTCTCGCCGCGCCGTACGCCGTCCAAGAACGTCTGCCAGTGGGCCCGCACCATCTGCCCCGCCGTGCGCGGAAAGGTCGCGTTCTCGCCCTCGAGCGTGAAGCGCAGCGAGGAGCCGTGGGGGGTGACCTCGGGCGGACCTTCGCCAAACGGCTCGACGCGCACGACCGCGTGCTCGAAGCGGAAGACGACGTCCATGGTGGTGTGCAGGTAGTTCGTCACGAGCAGCTCGAGCCCCACCGAGCGGCCCGAGCCCGTCGTGAGAGTGGCCTCGGCCTCCGTGTGTACATCGAAGCCGAGGCTCGATTCCATGCGTCCCTCGTCCACCTGGACCTCGATGGCGTCCGAGACATGGAGGGCGAAATCGAGCGGGTGAACGCCCACCTCGAACAGCACGCCGCCGCCCGCGAGGGCGAGGTTCGTGGAGTAGCGACCGCCCGTCGCCACGCCGGGCCGACCGAACTCCACGCGCATGGACCGCAGATCGCCGAAGAGGCGCGTGCGGATGGCCTCCTTGAGGGCGCGCGCGCTGCCCGACGAGCGCTTTTGGTAGCCCACGGCCACGTGCGACGCGGGGAACATCGCCGCCAGGCGGTCGTGCTCCGCGAGGCTCCGCGCGAACGGCTTCTCGACGTAGACCGCCGCGCCTTGCGCCGCGAAGGCCGGGTAGTACGGCTCGCGCGCGCCGTACGGCACGCCCAGCAAGACCACGTCGACGCGTGGCAAATCCGCAGGGTTTTGCGGTAGATCGACGGCGTCCACGTGGTACGCGCGGGCGATGCGGCGGGCTTGCTCGTCGTCGCGATCGCTGATCCACGCGACGGAGACGTTGGGCAACGCGAGCAACGCGGGCAGGTGCACCTGCGAGCTCATGGTGCCCGCCCCGAGCACACCGATGGTCAGCGTTGAATTTGATTTGACGTCAAACGATGCCATCGCTTGGCTTACCACCGCGACGCAAGCTAGTGCAGCGCCGCCGCAAAGGGCTCAGGGTTTTCCGCGGGTGGCGCGCCAGCCGACGGTTGACCCGGCGAGATCCAGGCATTACGAGCCCGCGGGGTCCATGAGCAAATGGAAGTCACCGGCGAGCTTCACCACCATTGGGCTCGATCTGGTGCTCTCGATCCTGGTCGGCTGGTACGGCGGCAAGTGGCTTGACGGCAAGTTCGACACCTCGCCATGGATCGAGATCGTGGGCTTTCTCATCGGCGTTGCCGCGGGCTTCCGCTCGCTGCACCGGGGCTACACCGAAATGAAGGCCATCACGAAGGCCGAAGAAAAGGCCGAGGGGAACCCGCGCCAGGTGTGGGGCGAGAAGGCCGGCGACGCCGAGCAGCACGCTGCGCCCAAGGGCGCCGAAGGCGACGAGCCCAGGGCCGAGGACGAGGCTCACGATGAGCGAAGCTGAAGTCGACACGAAGCCGCCTGCGGAGCCCGCGGACGACGATCAAGGTCCGGATGCGACGTTGAGCGCCGCGATGTGGGGCGTCGCCGCCGTGACGCTGGTGTTCGCGGTGCTCGCCCTCGTGATCTTGGGTCAGAGCGAGGCCTTCGGTGTGTTCATCGGGGGCAGCATCGCCACGCTGAATCTCATCGTGTTCGCCCGCATCGTGCAGGCTTTCCTCGCGAAAAACGGCAGAACGGCGCCCTGGGCCCTGATCGCCATCGTGAAGATGTTCGTGCTGTTTGGCGGCGTGTACCTGCTCGTAAAAAACGAGATCGTCTCCGGTGTGTGGTTGGGCGCGGGCTACGCCGCCTTGCCCTTCGGCATCGTGCTCGGGACCTTCCTCGCGCCGGCCGCCGCCCCTACCAAGGCCTCGAAGGGGACCCCGAAGACCGCGTCAACCCCTACAAAACCCGCGGAATAGCGAGCCGATAACTCCCTAGCTCAAATCAAAGGCGACCTGTGTTAAAGGGGTCGCGCCGCGCGCGCCGGCTTTGACGCCAAGCGCGCCCCGAATCACCGCGCCGAGACCGCACCCATGCCCAAGCACACGGGATTTCTCACTTACCTCCTCGCTCAGTTTCCCGCCCTGCGGGAGAACGCCGAGAACGTAGGCAAGTCGGTCATGAACGGAACGCCCGTCGAATACCGCGGGCTCGAGCCGTTGTTCATGAGCCTCCTTGTGATGCTCTTCGTGATCTACCTGGCGGCGCGCACGCGCCCCACCTTCAAGAACCTCGACGCCGGTGTGGTCCCCGACGACCGCCTGACGCTGCGCACGTTCTTCGAGATGTTCTTTGGCTACTTCTACGGCATGGCCAAAGACGTCATGGGGCCCGTCAACGCCAAGCGGTTCTTCCCGCTCATCGGCGCCTGCGCCGGCTTCATCTTCTTCTCCAACGCGTGTGGCCTCATCCCCGGCCTCAACCCGCCCACGTCGAGCCTCAACGTCACGCTCGGCTGCGCGGTGATCGTGTTCATCGCGTTCAACTACTACGGCCTCAAAGAGAACGGCCTCGGCTACCTGAAGCACATGGCCGGCCCGATGCTCGCGCTCGCGCCGCTGATTTTCGTGATCGAGGTCATTTCGACCTGCGTCCGCCCCGTGACGCTCTCGATTCGTCTTATGCTCAATATCGCGGTCGATCACCTCGTGGTGTCGATCTTCGCGGGGCTCTTCGTTCTGTTCATTCCCATCCCGTTCATGATGCTCGGCATCCTCGTGATCGTCGTGCAAACGCTTGTTTTCTGCCTG
>CAYLJT010000406.1:0-7801 GCA_964383995.1 uncultured Polyangiaceae bacterium | reverse complement strand
GTTGTCCAGCGGTGAGGCGCCCCCGCGTAGCCACCATCAGAACGTGCTTGCTGAGCTAGGTCGCCTGTCGCGGCCGAGCGAGCACGGGGAGAAGTGGGACCATGAACCGTTCAGTCAAGGCTGCGTTGTGTGTTGGGCTCTTTGGAATTTCCGCTCTTTCTTTCTCGCCGCCGGTGGCAGCGGAGGAGTGCGGGGGAAGCAACATGGCGGCGCAGATCCTTGCCGCCCATCAAGACAAGATGAAGGCCCTCGGTTGCAAGAACGACAAGGACTGCATCGCGAAGCGTGCCGACCTCATCAACAGCGCCACGACCTTCTGGAACATGATGGCGGGCAACTCGTGGGCGACCATCGGTCCTCGCGACCTTGCCTTTGGTCAGGACCTCAAGGGCACCGTGGTCAACCCCGGCGAGCGGCGCTTCGTGACGGCCGTACCGATCATCGACTTTGACAACATGACCTTGGCGTTCAACAAGACGGATGGCAAGGCGGAGACCGATGTCCAGGTCAGCAAGCTCGACGCGCAAGGCAACTGCGTGGACGTCGCGCGCTTCACGGTGCCCAAGGGAGACGGCTCGTTTTCCAAGAGCCTGACGATTTCGGCGGTGCGCGGCAGCGTGATTACGGTGCGTATTACCCCGAAGGGACTCGGTCGGAAGCTCGGGTATACGCTGCGGGCGACGGGTCAGTAGGCGGGAGGCGCGGGGGGCGACCCAGGTCGCCCCCGTGTGCACGGTCAGGGCTACTTCGCGACGGCGAGCTTCTCACTGCCGGACAGGTTGCGCGCGCGGTGCACCAGGTCGACGAATTCGGCCCGCTCCGGGGAGCCGTTGGCCGCTTGGCGGGCCAGGTTCTCGATCGTGCTGAGGGGCACCTCGCGCATGTACGGGCTCTGGCGCAGGACCTCGGCGAAACCTACCACGGCGGCGGCGAAGCGCAGGCTTTCGGGCGCGGCGTCGAAGGTCGGTGCGATGGCCTCGGGGCTCATCTTGAAGGTGTTCTCCGCGGCCACCTCGCTGCCCAGCGGCGCCTTGTGGCGCACGCGCACGGTCACCGGGGAGGCGTCGGTCCTGGTCAGCACCACATCGTAGACGGCGGTGACGTCGTGGCCGCTGCCGATCTCACCGGCGTCTACCTTGTCGTTGCGGAAGTCTTTGTCTGCGACATCGCGGTTCTCGTAGCCAATCAAGCGGTAGCTTTGGACGACGGAAGGATCGAACTCGACCTGGATCTTGACGTCCCGCGCGATGACCTCCAGAAGTCCGCTGACCTGGTCGGAGAAGAGCTTCTTCGACTCCGCTTCGCTGTCGACGTAGGAGTAGTTGCCGTCGCCGTTGTCGGCGAGCTGCTCCATCATGGTGTCCTTGTAGTTACCCATGCCGAAGCCCACGGTGGACAGCGTGATCCCCTGGCTCTTGTGCTCGCGGATGGTCCTCAAGATTTCTTCGTGCGAGGTGGGGCCCACGTTGGCGTCGCCGTCGGACAGCACGATCACGCGGTTGACGTGCCCTGCCACCTTGGTGCGCGCGGCAAGGTTGTACGCCAGGTCGATGCCGCTCGACATCGCCGTGGAGCCCGAGGCGGTCAGGTTGTCGATGGCCGTCAAGATGCGGTCGCGGTTCTCGATGCCAGTCGGCGCCAGCACTTCGCGCACGCTGCCGGCGTAGGTGCAGAGGGCCACGGTGTCGCCAGGGCGGAGGCTCGCCGTCAGGAAGCGCAGGCTCTTCTTGGCAAGACCAATCTTGTCTTCCGACTGCATGGATCCGCTGGTATCCACCAGGTAGACGAGGTGGACAGGTTTGCGCTCCGCGGCGGAGATGCGCTTGCCTTGCACGCCCACGCGCACCAGGTGGTGACCCTTCTGGAAGGGCGAGGGGGCGGCGGCAAGGTAGACGGCAAACGCGCCGGTTTTCGGCGAATCGTAGCCGTAGTCGAAGGAGTTCAAGAACTCTTCGGCGCGCACGGAGGCGAAGTTCGGGAGGCTACCTTCCACCAGCTTGCGGCGGGCGATCGAGTACGACGCCGTGTCGACGTCGATGGCAAACGTGGAGAAGCGGTCGACCTTGGGGTCGGTCACGGGGTTCACGCCGTAGTCCTTGTAGTCCTCGCTGCCAGGGGCCTCGGGAGGTGCGACGGCGATGTTGGTGGGGGGCGGCGGCGCGGCGACGGTCACGGGGTTGACGGCGGTGGCGGTCGCGGCGGGCAGGGGAGACGCCTTGCTGGCGGCGACCTTACCTTCCGCGCGGGGCGCAACGGCCATCGGCGCTTGGGGAGGCGGAGGCGGCGGGGAGGCGGCGACACCGGCGTTGGGCATCGAGTATTGCGCGAGGGGTTGCTGCTGCGGGTAGGCCTGGGGGGCCATGGGAGCCGCGCTCACGGACTCGTCTTCCTCGACTTCCTTCCTCGGCGCGTCCGCGGAGGTCTCCGAAGCCACGACGCCGGGGTAGCTCGCCGGGTAGTTGGCGGCGGCGTTGGGGGCGTCCGGGGCCTCCGATTTGGCGCCATCCATCGAGGCGGCGCCGCAACCGGCGAGGAGGTTTCCGAGGACGAGGGCGGTGCCGAGGACGATGGGGGTCTGGAAGCGCATGACGGGGTTCTCCTTGCGTTGTGTGTCGAGAACGACCCGTGTTGCGGGGCCTTACACCCCCCGTGCGAAAACCTGCGCCGCCCCCGGGAGCCTTTCGGGTAAACATGCCGAATGCACTCCGACCCCACACCGAGCTCCGGGACCCCATCGGTTGGCAAAAGCGTGCCGCGCCTCGATGGCGCCGCGAAGGTGGCCGGGACCGCGGCCTACGTCGACGATTTGCCGCATTTGCCCGGGGAATTGTGGGGCGCCACCGTGCGCAGCAACGTCGCGCGGGGCTTGATTCGTAGCATCACGCTCGATCCGACCTTCGATTGGTCCGACATCACGGTCGTCCTCGCCGACGACGTGCCGCACAACGTCGTCGCGGTGATCGCCGACGATCAGCCGGTGCTTGCCAAGGACCGCATCAACCACGCCTACGAGCCCATCGCCCTCGTGGCGGCGGCCGATCCACACCGCGTGGCGCTGGCCAAGCGGCATTTGCTCATCGACGTGGAGCCCCTGCCTGCCGTGCTCGATGCGCAAAGCGCGTTTGAAGGCAAAGAGGTCGTGTGGGGCACGGACAACGTGATGAAGCGCTATCTCATCACCAAGGGCGGGGCCGAAAAGGACGCGAGCGAAGCCGCGTTCGAGGCCCTGGTCTCGAGCTGCGAGGTGGTCGTGCGCGGCAGTTACACGACGCACCATCAAGAGCAGCTCTACATCGAGACGCAAGGCATGGTGGCCTATTGGGACGCCTCCGGCGTGCACGTGGTGGGCTCGCTGCAATGCCCGTATTACGTGCACAAAGCTTTCGCGAAGGCCTTCGATTTGGAGGCCTCCGCCATCGATATCGGTCAGGCGGTCACCGGAGGGGGCTTTGGCGGAAAAGAGGAATACCCCTCGATCATCGCGCTGCACGCGGCCCTGCTCGCGAAGAAGTCGGGGCGCCCGGTGCGCATGATCTACGACCGCAAAGAAGACATCGAGGCGACGACGAAGCGCCACCCCTGCATCTGCGAGATCGTGAGCGGCTGTGACCGAGACGGCACGTTGCGCGCCCTCGGCATGAAGGTGCTGATGGATGGCGGGGCGTACGTGACCTTGACGCCCGTCGTGCTCTCGCGCGGGGCGTTGCACGCATCGGGGGCTTACGCCTGGGAGCACGCGCGTATCGAGGCCGTGGCGGTCGCCACCAACACACCGCCCAACGGCGCGTTTCGCGGCTTTGGCGCGCCGCAGACCATCTGGGCCATCGAGCGGCACATGGACGCCATCGCCCGTGAGCTGCGCGTGGATCCGGCTCTCCTACGCGAGCAGAACATGCTGCGCGAAGGCAGCACCACGGCCACGGGGCAGAAGCTCAGCCTGAGCGTCGCGGCCGAGGCCTGCTTCAAAAAAGCCGTGGAATCCAGCGGATATTGGGACAAACGCGCGGCGGGCCCGGTGCTCGACGGGCGCAAGGCGCGGGGCATCGGGCTCTCGCTCTTCATGCACGGGGCCGGGTTCACGGGCTCGGGAGAGCGCTATTTGAAGGGCAAAGTGGCGGTGGACCTGCTCTCGGGCGGGCGCCTCGGCATCCGCACCGGCTCGACGGACATCGGTCAGGGGACCGAGACGGTGTTTCGGCAAATCGCGTCCGATGCCGCGGGTATCGGCCTCGACGCGGTGGACTTCGCGGTGCCGCGCACGACCACGGTTCCGGACTCGGGGCCCACCGTCGCGTCTCGGACCGTGATGGTGGTCGGCTCGATCGTCGAGGCCGCATCGAAGGAGGTGCGCGCGCGCGTGGAGGCCGAACAGAAGGCCGGCGGCGGCAGCTTCGCGGAGGCCGGTGACAGGCTGCTTGCGCGGGAAGGACCCCTGGCGATCGTTCGGCAATACGAGCCTCCGAGCTACGTTTCGTGGGACGACAACACGTACAAGGGCGACGCCTACCCGTGCTTCGGCTGGGCCTGCGATGTGGCCGAGGTGGAGGTGGACCTCGACACGTTCGAGGTGGAGGTCACGGGCTTTTGGTCGGCGACCGACGTGGGCAAGGCGATTCACCCGGTGATGTGCAAGGGGCAGATCGAAGGCGGCACATTGCAAGCCATCGGCTGGGCGCTGTGGGAGGACGTGGTGTTCAAAGACGGTCTGATCATGAACCCGCGCATGACCAACTACATCATCCCAACGGCCCTCGATGCGCCGCCGTTCTACGTGGATTTGGTCGAAGCGCCCTTCCCGTTCGGTCCCGGCGGCGGAGCCAAGGGTATCGGCGAAATGCCCATGGATGGCGGTGCTCCCGCGATCGCTGCGGCCATCGAGCACGCAACCCAGGTGGTCGCCAACGCGCTGCCCCTGCTCCCCGAAAAGCTCTTTCTGGCCGCCCGCGGTCAAGGCAAGGCGTCATGAACGTATCTCTCGTGGTGAACGGTGAAGCCCGCGCCGTGGATGTGCCTCCGCTGATGCGTTTGCTCGATGTGCTGCGCGGGCCTCTTGGCCTTCCGGGCACCAAAGAGGGCTGTGGCGAGGGGGAATGCGGCGCGTGCACGGTGTTGCTCGACGGCGAGCCCGTGAACGCCTGCTTGGTGGGGATTGGGCAGTGCGAAGGGCGCAGCGTGACGACGGTGGAGGGCCTCGGCGACGTGGCCCATCTGTCGCCGTTGCAGCGCGCGTTCGTGGAGCACGGCGGAGCCCAATGCGGCATCTGCACGCCCGGCATGTTGGTGTCGGCGGAGGCGCTATTGCGCGCCAAGCCGTCGCCCAGCGAGGGCGAAATTCGCGAGGCGTTGGCGGGCAATTTGTGTCGCTGCACGGGCTACCAACGCATTGTGGAGAGCGTGCACGAGGCGGCGCGGCTGCGCGGGGAGGCGAGCCGATGAGCATCGCGGACCTCGGAGCCTTCGACATGGAGCGCGGCGCGAGCCTCGACGCGGTGTGCGCGCGCTTGGCGGAGCGTGTCGAGCACGGCCGAAGCACAGTGCTGCTCGCGGGCGGCACCGATTGGATGGTCGAGCAGGAGATGGCGGCGCCCCAGCCGGCCGCCGTGGAACGGCCGCTGATCATCGATATTTCAAGGCTCGAAGCCCTGCGCGGCATCAGCGTTGTCCGAGACACGCTGCGCATCGGCGCGGCCACGACCTACCTCGAAATCGAGCGTCACCCCGATGTCGTCGCGCGGGCGCCGATGCTCGTGCGCATGGGGAAAGACGTGGGCGCCGTGCAAATTCAGGCGCGCGGCACCTTGGGGGGCAACCTCGCCACCGCCTCCCCCGCGGGCGACGGCGTGGCGGCGTTGGCCGCCTACGACGCGCGCCTCGTGGTGCAGAGCGTGCGCGGCGAGCGCTCGATTGCCTTCGCGGACCTGCAAACGGGCTACAAAAAGAGCACGCGCGCGGCGGACGAGGTCATCGTCGCCGTGGAGATCGACCTGCCCCCCGCGGACGCCGTGACGCTTTGGCGCAAGGTCGGCACGCGCCGCGCGCAGGCCATCTCGAAGGTCGCTTTGGCTGCGGTGGCGGTGGTCCAGGGCGAGCGCTTGACGCGTTTGGGCTTAGGAATGGCCTCGGTCGCGGCGGTCACGGCCACGCTGCCTTCGGTGCGCGCGTACGGCCTCGCCACGCCCCTTCCGTCGCTGACGCACGCCGCGCTCGACGCCGCGGTCGCTGCGGACATCCGCCCCATCGACGATATTCGCTCCACGGGCGAGTACCGAATGCACGTCGCAAAGGCTTTGATTCGAGGCTTCTTCGACGGGCTTCGCGGGGCCGCGTAGGGCGCGTCAGCCGCGCTCGGTGGCGGGCTCCTTCGCTGAGTCGGCCGCGTCGCGCTCGGTTTTTTCGGCCTTTTTTGCGTCTTCGACCTCGCGCACCTGCTTCTCCAAGACGTCGGTGCCGAGGTAGCGGAAGACGTACACGCCGCCCACGAACATGCACAAAAACAGGGCGATCACGCGCCAGAGCACGAGGTAGGGCAGCTCGAACGCGCCGTGAACCCAGGGCGCCATGAGCTGCGTGGAGCCGGCCTCCGCGATGCCGCTCGCGCCCGGTGTGGGGCTTAAATACAGGGCAAAGTTGAGCAGGGCCTGCACCAGCAGCACTTGCACGAAGGGGCTCGCCGTGGCGACGAACGTATCGGGCGTGGTCGGGATGCCGAGCGCCAAGAGGAGAAAATAGGCCACCGCGAAGCGCGACACGAAGAAGCCGAACGTGAGCACCAGGGCCGCCAAATAGGCGAGCTTTCCGCGCGCCATGTAGATGCGAAAGGCGTGATGAAAATCGTCGATCGTGCGCAAGAAGGCGGCCATCACGCCGCCCGGCTTGGCGAGCAGCGCGTCGGCCCACGCGCGGAGCGGGCGAATCAGGCGGAGCGCGCGCAGGATGAGCCGCCAAGGGACGCCGAACGCGGGAGCCAAGAGGCGCACGATGCCCTTCAGGAGCGGCGGGTACGCGGCGGAGGTGACGATCATCAAGAAGCCCGTGCCGAAGACGCCGACGCTGATGCCGAGCAACACGTCGAGCTCGCTGCCGCCCATCACCGCCATGTGCCCTGTAGCGCGCAGGGCGAAGATGGTGATCGCCGAGGCGAGGAAGAACAGGATGGTGCACGAGGCCGTGAGAAATGCGGCGGCTGTTGCGTTCGCGAAGCGAACACCGCCGTTCATCAGCACGGCGATTTGCGCGGGCGCGGCGCCCGCTTGGCCCGGGGTGACCCCCGCGCAGAACATCAACACGAACTCGGAAATGATGCCCGTGCGCGCGCTGACCTTGGGGTCGAGGACCCTGCACAGGACCCAGGCGCGCAGGCCGCCACATACGCCTTCCTGGAGCGCGCAGGCCGCCGAAACGAGCAGCCAGCCCAGCGAAAGGTGCGCGAGCCCGGCCCCCAAATCGGCCTTCTGCGCGGCGATTGCGTCGTAGATGATGTACGCGAACGTCGCGAGGGTGATGGCGACGATGAGCTGGATGCCACGAACGATGGCGCGTCGATTCACGCCGTCATCCGCACGAGACGCGTCGCCCCTTCGTGGGCATCGACGAGCGTTTGGCCGCCGTAGACCACGAGGGCGATGGCCACCACCGCGTGCTGCAGGTTGGGCACGATGGCGATGCCCAAGTAGCGCGCGGTAATCAGGCCCGCGAGGCCCAGCGCGACCAGCACCATCGGCAGATCGACGCGCGGTTTTTCGCCCCGCATGCGCGTCGTCAACATGCGCATGCCGAAGTGAACGCAGGCGATCGAGGTGAG
>CAYLJT010000405.1:0-7828 GCA_964383995.1 uncultured Polyangiaceae bacterium | reverse complement strand
AGCGGGCCCTGATCTTTCACCATCCGACCGAGATCGCGGCCGCGCAACAGCTCCATCACCATGTAGGGCGCACCGCTCTCGAGGCGCCCGACGTCCATCACCCGCGCGACGTGCTCGCTTTTGATGCGCACCGCCGCCTGCGCCTCGCGCAGGAAGCGCGCGACGAGATCTTCCCGTTGGGCAAGCGACGGCAGCAAGAACTTGAGCGCGACGCGCTCCCTCAGGACCAGGTGGCTCGCCTCGACCACCATGCCCATCCCACCCCGCCCGATGGTGCGTTCGACGCGGTATTTGCCCCCGATGATGTCGCCCGCGCGGGGCGACGATCGAAACGGCGGGGCATCGCGGCTCGGCTGGGTCATGAGCTCATACGGTGGCGCTCTCGAAGCGACCGCGAAACAGACGATAGCAGGACCCGCCCCGTCTCATGGGGCGTATCCGAACGTACTTCACGGGATCTTCGAAGCGACCTCCCTTGCTACCCCGGTCGCTCTCTGAAACAATCACCAAGCTGCCACCCTTAGTGCGAGGAAGTTATGACAGGACGTTCGGGTGACTCTCTTCCCGTGCGATCTACGCCCAAAAAGCGATCGCCCAAAATTGCGACCTACGCCCTGCTTGGCGTCGTTGCAGCCATGCCTGCCATCGCGGTGGCGTGCGGTTCCAACGACGAAAGCCATTCCTTCGATACCTCGACTTCGACCACGGGGGCCGGCGCCGGCACCGGGACATCGAGCGGCACGGGTACGGGGGGAGACATCTTCGACGACGCGGGAACCAGCGCGACGATCGCTATTACGCCCCTGTCACCCATCATGAAGGTCGAGCTGCCCCTCCAGGGGCAAACGATGCCCTTCCAGTGTGTCGACACCAACACCGGTGGGCCCGTCGCGGCCACGTGGAAGCTCTCCGCGATCGACATGGGGAGCATCGACGCAACCGGTGTCTTCACGCCCAACGGCGACCGCACGGGCGAAGTGACCGTCACCTGCGAGTACAACGGCGACAAAGCGTCGACCAAGCTGACGGTGCTCATCCACGCGGTGGACAACCAGGGCGGCCTAACGACGAGCCAACAGGACACGCTGCGTGGCCCGCCGGGTCTGTCGGACCCCCAGTGGCAGTTCCTCTATCCCTACGACGGCACCGTGTTTCCGAAGGGCATTTTGGCCCCCGAGATTCACCTCACCTCGGGCACGGCGCCGAGCAACGCGTACTACGTGCACGTCGTCCTCGACGACTACGAGTACGAGGGTTTCTTCAACAACGCGCCGACCAACACGCAGCTTCAAATGTCGCAGGACGCGTGGGAGGCGATGACCAACGCGGCCAAGGGCGCGACCGTCGAGGTTCACATCTCGAAGATCTTCAACGGCGCGAAATACGGCCCGATTTTCCGCAGTTGGACGCTGGCGAACGGCAGCCTCCACGGCACGATTTACTACAACACGTACGACTCGCCGCTCGCCGGCCAGAACGGCGCGATGATGCGCATCAAGGGCAATTCGCCGACTCCGGAAGTGCTCGTCGGTGATTGCACCGTGTGCCACAGCATCTCGGCAGACGGCTCCACGGCGGCCGCCGCCAATCACAGCGGCAACGGCGGGACGTTCGATCTCTCGGGCGGCCAGCTCAACCCGCCGCTGGTCTGGGTCGACTCCGAACGCGCGGCTTTCGCCGGACTTTTCCCCACCGGCGAGGTGCTCGTGGTCAACGGTGCTCCGGGCTATAGCTGGCCACCCAACACGCCTGGCACCGGCGAAACGTGGACGAGCGAGCTGCGAACGAAGGCGGGCACCATCATCCCGAACAGCGGCATCGAGTCGTTCTACGCGCAATCACCGGTGTTTTCGCACGACGGCAAGATGCTCGCGTTCACCGACCGGTCTTCGGTGTCGCCCTACCCCAGCGTGCTCGCGCTGCTCGACTACGACGCCGTGACGCAGAAATTCTCGAACTACCGCGTGCTCGGCACGCCGCCTCCGGGCCGTCATTATTCGTGGCCCGCGTTCACCCCCGACGGCGTCTACGTCATCTACCAAGACGGCGTGGGCGACGACTTGGCAACGTGGAGCGGCAACACCGGCAAGCTCTTCGCGGCCAACACACAGACGCAACAGATAACCTTCCTCGGCAATCTGAACGGCGACGGCTACATGCCGGCGGGCACGCGCGACGAGAACAAGAACTACGAGCCCACCATCGCGCCCGTCGCATCGGGCGGCTATTTCTGGGTCATGTTCACGTCGCGCCGCACCTTCGGCAACAAGCTGCAGGACGACGAGTACTCGACCAAGCGCCTCTGGGTCTCCGCCTTCGACGTCAACGGTGTCGACGGCAAAGACGCGAGCCACCCGGGCTTCTACATCGCTGGCCAAGAGCTCACCTCGGGAAATAGCCGTGGATTCTGGGCCCTCGATCCCTGCAAGGGCGACGGCGAAGGGTGCGCGACGGGCGACGAGTGCTGCAACGGCTACTGCAATCCGAAGGGCGATCCTCCTCAATACCTGTGCGGACCTCCGGACGGTTCCTGCTCCGAAGAGTTCGAGAGCTGCGAGACTGACGAAGACTGCTGCGATGCCTCGCTGAAGTGCATCGGCGGCAAGTGCTCGCAGCTCCCGCCCGACTGAGCTCCCCCGCCCTCGCGAATACGGCGCGCGGCCTACGGCCCGCGCCGTTTTATTTTGAGCACAAACGTTTTCGCGCATGAGCAGCACCACCACCGCGCCCTCTGAGAACGGGGCTCGCCCATGGGACGCGGCCCTCAGCGCCGGGCTAGCGCTGCCCGTGGGGGCCCTGTGTGTCGCGCTGTTCAACGCCGTCGCCATCGCGGTCGCGGCGCCGTGGCCCGGCTCGTTGGGTCGACGTTTGGCGCATCACGGCTTCGATTTCAGCGCGACGTTGGGGGTCGGTTTGACGTTTGGCCTGGTCATTGGGCTTGGCCGGCGCATCGCCCACGGCCCTGTCGCGCGGGCCATCGTTCTCTACGCATGCGCGGCCACCTTTGGCATGCACGTCCTGCTCGGCGCCGACCTCGAGCGGCAAGCGCTCGTCGCGCTCGAAGGCGACTTCGTGCTGCCGCTGCACGGGCTGTTCACCGTTCTCTGTGGCCTGGCGATCGTCGCGGCCCACCTCGTCGGCGCCCTGCTTTCGCGCTTTCGACGCCTGCGCTGGCTGCCCATCGTGATCGCGATGGCGGGCCTCGTGACGAACCAGCTCGTTGTCCGAGACGACTACCCCGGCCTGCACGGCTCGATCATCTGGACGGCGGCGACGCTGCTCGGCGCGACCCTCGCCCCACACGCGCAGGCTCTCGCGCAGCGTTGGACGCCGAGCCGCCGGGTCGCGGCCGCGTTGGCGTTGCTCGGCCTCGCGGGCGTCGCACTGTCACCGCCCAACGACCTGCGCGTCACCATCCTCGACGAGCCAGGAGCGTCCGCGTCGTGGCTCTTGGCGCGCGCGCTGTGGAGCTTGCCAAGCGCAGAGGCGCCCACGCTCGATTCACCTTGGTTTTCGCCGCGCGATGAGGGCTCCACGGTGGCCCCGAGCGCGGTGCCTCTGCTCGACGCGGCGCCGGTCGTTGTCTTCGTGACCATCGACGCCGTGCGCGCGGACGTGATCGACGACCCTTCGAGGGACACGCAGCTCCCGAACCTCGCGTCGTTGAAGCGCGAAGGCGCCTATTTTCGCCACGCCATCTCACCGGGCAGCCAGACCTCGGTCTCCCTCACGTCGGCCTTCGCGGGGCGCTATTTCTCGGAGCTTCGCTTCGCCATGTACGGCGAAGGGAGCTCCCGCTTCGCCTACGCCGCGGGCGACGAAACCCCACGTTTTCCAGCCCTTCTGACGCTCAGGGGGAGCGCCACGGAGAGCTTTCTCTCGATCAACTTCCTGGCCGCCGACTACGGCGTGCTGCGGGGCTTCGGAAAAGAGCAGCTCATCGCCAAGGGGCGCGCGCACGCCCCAGCGCGCGAGGTGGTGGAGCCGTTGTTGCGACGGCTCCGTTCGCAAAAGGACGGGCCGCTTTTTCTCTACGCCCACCTCACCGAGCCCCACTCCCCCTACGATCGCGGCAAGCTCCGCGAGGGCCCGGACTTCGAGCGCTACGTCTCCGAGATCGCCGTCGCGGACGACTACGTCGGTCGCATCCTCCGCACGTTGGAGCAGCGCTTCCCCGATCGCTACCTGCTCATCGTGTCTTCCGACCACGGAGAAGCGTTCGGCGAGCACCACACGACCTTCCACACGAAGACGCTCTACGAAGAGCTATTGCACGTCCCTCTCTTGGTGAAAGGCAAGACCGTCAGCGCTCGCGCTATCGATCAGCGCGTGAGCTTGATGGATGTGGGGCCCACCATCCTGGACATCTTTGGCGTCGCGGTCCCGTCTCGGACAAAGGGTCAAAGCTTGGTGCCGCTGCTCCGAGGACAAGACGTCGTGCTCGACCGCCCCATCCTCGCGGAGGGCCGTTTGCGCCGCGCGCTGTACCTGGGTCGCCTAAAAGTCATCGAGGATTTGAGGCGAAAAACCGTGGAGATCTACGACCTCTCCACGGACCCGAAGGAGCTCCAAAACCTGTTCGATGAGGACAACGCCGAGCACCGCGAAGCTCTCGCCACTTTGCGAGCGTTCTTCACTGCGCATGCGCTCACCGAGGGAGGCTACGAGCCCCCCTACAAGCCGTAGCGGCAGCGCAAAGCGGTGTACTTCGCTACGGCTTCGCGCGTTCGAAGCCTGCGCTCCATATTGTTTGAGCTCCAACGGAACTAGTCGAGGATCCCGACGCGGAGCAGCCAAAACCCGGCTACCAGGATCGCAACGATGACGGTGCAACCGACGGCGATGACACGCCCCGAGCCGGCCTGACCGCGCACATCGTCGAGGGTCGGTTCGCGATCGAGGGGGAGGCCCTCTTCGTCGACCCGCTCCGGGGCCTGGGGCTCGGGCGTGCTATCGCTCATGGCTCGGACGCTACCCTCCTACGCTCAGCTACTCTCAAGCTATTTCCCCCCGAATAAGAGATCCGTACCGAGCCTCAGGTCGAGCCCGAGAAAAGCGCCCTCGACGGTGTCGGTGGACGCTCCGCGGTGGGCAGCGAGGGGGGTCAACAGCCATTTGGGCTGCAACGAAAGACCGAGCCACGTGCGGTCCGCGAGGCGGGCATCGACGCCGAAGTCGAAGCCGGCAGAGAGGGTAAACCCGTTCGCATCGTCATCTTCGAAGGACCAGCGCTCGGTAAGGTTGACCGAGACAAGCGAAGCCCCAAACCCCGCGCTGGCGCGAAATCCGCGACCGAGCCACTTGGCGTATCCAAGGCCGGTTCCAGCCTCGATCCAGCCGAGCGGGCCCGTATCGCCGCTGCCGGCAAGAGCGCGAAAGAACATTCGCTCGGAAAGGCCCTCCTGCCTCAACGCGCCGCTCAGCGTGGCGCCCCCCAAAGATGCGCTGATCGAAGGCACAAAGGCCCCCGTGAGCCCACCGGTTACCTCGATGCTGCGGGACGTCGCTTCCACCACGTCGGGGTCGGCGACGGCGCGCGGCGGAGGAGGCGTGGCCCGTCGGACCTCCGGACGAACCGCGGCGCGAACGAGATCGGCCGCCGTGATCACGACGTAGCGCGCCGCCACGTCGGCCGCCTTCGCGTCCACCGAGAGCCGACGCAGCCCGAGGGGGCGGCGCCCGCCCCGAACCTGTATCAACGCCTGCCCCGACACCGGAACGTCGATCCAAATGAGGACGACGTCGTCGGCGAGGTGCCCCGCGAAGCCGGGCGAAACGCGGAACGCGTCGTCGAGCTCGATTTCGAGGAGGCGGCGGACCCGGGGCTCGGCCAGGAGCTCGGCCGCTGACTTCGACAGAGCGAGGCGCACCTCGACACGCCGAGGCGCCGGGTCGACCGTTTGAGCTCCGGCAGCGACGGGGCGGGCGATGACCGCAGCAAGCGCGAGGATCGCGACGAGCGCCCAACGGGCGATAGGCTCAAGGCCCGCCGTTCGGATACACGTCGTCGCCGTCGGGGGTCGGCCCAGGGGCTTCGACCTCGCCGCGAGCCATGCGCTCCGCTTCTTCCTTGCAGCGGCCATCGGGATACTTGACCCCATACTCTGCCGCCATGCGCGCTGCCTCTTCCTTGTGGCCCTGCGCCGCCTCCGCGCGCAACAGCTTGCAATAAGCGTCCTCCGCGAGCAGCCCATTCGAGCTCTGGGCGGCCTGTTCGCGGTATTTCTGTGCGAGGGCCCCCTGCCCCGCGCGGTCGTAGATTTCGCCGAGCGTGTAGTTGGCGACCTGCGCATTGGCATCCCCGGGAAAACGCTCGCTGACCGCGGTCAACGCCCGCAAATACGTTTGATCGCCCGCGCCGCGCGCAAGATCGCTGATGGCCATGAGCTCGCTCGCGCTGCTCGCGGCATCGATCGCCGCGTTCACGCCGCCCGCCTGAGCGTTCAGCAGCACGTATGCCTCGGCCCAGTCGTTGGTCGCGTAGCGCGCACGCCAATCGGTCACCGCCGCCGAGGGCGGAGCCGTGTCTCGCAGCTCCCTCGGAGCCCGCGCGACGGGCCTCGGCAGGGCATGAGGCGCCGACGCCACAGGAGGCGCGTCCACCACGGGCCGCAACGGCACAGCCTCGATTTCACCCCGACCAAGGCGGCGGGTCCCCGCGGAAGACTGAAGATCCACAGCGCCGTCGGTCACCCGAACATCGACCACATCGCGGTCTCGCCGCACCGAAACAGCGCTGCCTGCCTGGGCCGAAACCCGCGCGTCGCCAGCGATGAGATCGACCGGCGTCCCCGTCCCCGAGGCTGTGTTGAGCGTCGCCTCGCCTTGCACCAAATGCAGCGCAAACGAGCTGCCCTGACCCCGCTCGAGCTCGATGGTGGCGCCCGGCGCTAGCGCGATCCACGCCCCATCGGGCAACGGGTACGTGCGTCCCTCGGAGCCCGCCGCGAGCACATCCACCACCACCGCGTCGGTGGATGCAACGGCCACCACCGCAGCGCTGTTGCCCCCCTGATCGTCGAGGCCACGGCCCACAAAAATGCCTCCCGCGAAGGCACCGAGGGTCGCCGCGAGCGCCACGACCCAGACGGAGCTGCGGCGTTGCGGCTCCCGTCGCGGAGCACCGAGATCCCTCTCTACCCGCTCCCAAATCCGCTCCACACGGGCTTCGTCCGCGTGGTCGCGCAGATCGGAAGGGACGATGGAAGGTACTCCACGGCGGCTCATGACAGGGGCTCCTCAGAAAACAACGGTGAAGCGGCGTCGACGAAGTGCTCGTCGAGAAACTGCTGAGCGCGCGAAATCCGGCGTTTTACCGTCGCGAGCGAGCACCCCGTGAGGGCCGCCACGCTCTCGAGCTGGTGGGACTCCACGTATCGGAGCGTCCACGCGATGCGCTCGTCCGGCGGCAAGGTGCGCAAAAGGGCGTAAATCTGGGCGATTTGCGCGCGAACATGGGGGGAAGCCTCGCTGCTCGCGATGGCGTCGAGGTCGACCGGATCGGGCGCGCGGCCAAGGCCGACGAAGCGCAGGAAGCGGCCCCGACGCATGCGCGAACGTACCGCGTGCACGATGATCGAGCCGAGCCACCCGCGAAAAGCGCTTCGATCCGCGAGGTCGGACAGCTTGTCGAAGGCCTTGAGGAAGGCGTCGTGCACGATGTCCTCGGCGTCGCTCGATGAGCCCTCGATTCGCGTGGCGAGGTTGATCGCAAAGGCGGCGTGGCGCCGGTAGAGCTGCTCCAACGCCAGGACTTCACCGTCGCAGCCGAGGGCGACGAGCTGGGCGTCGGGGAGGCTAGGCAAAGGACCCGCCGCGGCTGGACCTC
>CAYLJT010000404.1:0-7865 GCA_964383995.1 uncultured Polyangiaceae bacterium | reverse complement strand
TCGCCCAAGGGCTTGTTGCGCGCTCCCGCCACCGCGGCCAAGGTGCCCGCCCCGAAGGCCACCGAGAGCGTGGCAAACAGGACCATCAGACCGGACATGCCCATTTCGAAGTCGACATCGAAGGGCCTGTCGAGCAGCGTCACGGCCCCCAAGACCAGCAGCAACGCCGCGAAGCCCGCGAACACCCAAGGCGCGACGCCCCGCGGTCCCGGCGCCGGCCCCGCGGCCTTGCGCACAGCGCCCAGCAGATCCCTCATGCCGCGCAGCGCGAGCAGCCAAATGAGCGGGATGACCAGCACGAGGCCGTCCCCAAAGGGGTTCTTGGCGCCCACGGCGAACACGGTCAGCGAGGCACCGAGCAGCACCAGGGGGCTCAAGAGCAACCGGAAACCAGGGCGAGCGGCGCCGTCTTCCCAATGCTCCTTGCCCCGGATGGCCGCGGACACCGCCGCGCCGCCGCCTGCGAAAGCCCCAAAAAGGGCGCCAAATCCCGCGCAGGTGGGCACGCCTATCCAGAGCAGGGCCACCACCGTGTCGTTCGGGTCGGTGCTCGTGCCAAAAGCCAAGAGCGCGCCGACCGGAATGCCAATGGCCACCAGCCAAGCAATGCCGACCACCGCGCCGAGAGCCGCTCCGGCGTTGCGCCGCTTGCGAATCGTTTCTGCGTGCACCTCCTTGGCGCGCTCGTGGGCGATTCGCCGCGCCCGCAAGCGCGCCAAGAACGGCAACTGACCTTTTCCTCGCCCCTCTTCGCCCAGATAAGACAGGGTCTCCAAAGCCCGCACGGCGTGTTTTGGCTCGGACGATGCGCGCACGAGCACGGCTATTTCTTCCGGCCCGGCGACCCGCGCCAGGGACTGATTGGCCGCCGTGCGCACCTCCGCGACCGCGTCGTCGAGGGCGCGCGTAACGAGCGCCTGACGAAGCTCTGGCGGGGGCTTGAGATACCCCGCCGCCAGGGCCGCCGCCGCGCGCATCTTGGGGTTTTCGTTGGCCAGAAGCTTGCCGTTTTCTTCCAAGGCAAGGTCGGCTCCGAGCACGTTCGCCCAATGCCGCACGTCGAGCTCGCACAGTGGCTCCTCGCGCAACCTGTACACCGCGCTCCAGAAGAGCAGCCAGGTCTCCTGCGGGTCGGGGCGAAGCCGCGCGCGGTAGGGCCACACCACGTCGCGCAACTGACCCACGTTGAGCAAGACCTCGTGCTCTTTGCGCCAGGAGGGCACCGGGGCCGCGTAGCGGAGCAGATCGCGCGCCGCGCGAAACCCTGGAAAGTGTCTGTCTCGGTCAAGCCAGCCGAGGGCGCCTGGAATGACGTGCTCGTGGGAGAGCTCGTACCAAATGTCAGAGCCGCGCGGATCGCGGCGGACCAAACGGTGACTGGCGAGCAGGGCCAAGACCTCGTCGAGCTCCTTTTCGGTGGCGCGGAATCGCGGCACATCCGCGGTCGCTCCGGCGTCGTCGTTGCCCAGCAACTGGCGCACGGTGGTGGCGCGCTTGGTGCGCTCGCGGGTCACCAAGGCATCCACCACGATGGCCACCAGGAGCTTCTTTTCGGGGGCGATGGAGGCCCCGACACCCACGAAATAGCTCTCAAAAATGCCGCGCAGCCGCCCCAGCTCTTCGTACGTGCTCTCGTCGAGACGCGGCGAAGGCCCGCTGCGCGCCCGTTCGTACACCTCGAAACAGGCGATCTGGAGCGACGGGGGATCGAAGCCCTCGCCCGCCAAATCCGCGAGCAGGGCCTCGACGAACCTGGGAGAAAAGGGGATTTTGAGCTTGAGCAGCGGCTTGACGATGGCCTCGCGCGCGCCAAACGCGGTGAGCGGCAACAGGCGCTCGGCGCCGCCGAAGAGGTCGGGCATGACCGGGCGAAAGGCGTCGAGCTCGGCGACGTAGTCCTCGCGCAAACTGAACACGACGCGCATGTTGACCGTGCTGTCGGCCAACACCGCGCCCAGCGTGTCGATGAACGTCGCGCGCTCTTTCGCGTCGCGCGCCAGGCGAATGAACATCTCCTCGAACTGATCGAGCACCACGACCAGGGGCTTTTCGGCCGCCGCCGCGCGGATGGCGCCGGGTAGATCGCGCGCCAAGCTGGCGTCCAGGTGCGCGGCCTCGACCACCGCCGCAGCCACGTCCAACGACGGATCCGAGCCCACGCGCACGACCACCGGCAAGAACCCTCGCTTGCGCAGGATGGGTAGAATCCCCGCGCGCAAGAGCGACGTCTTGCCAACCCCCGAGCGCCCGTACAGCACGAACGCCCGCTCGCGGGCGACGCGCGCCACGAGCACCTCGGTCTCCCGACTGCGACCGAAGAACAGCTCCTGATCGCCCTCTTCGTAGTAGTCGAGGAACTTGTACGGCTCGACCTTCAAGGGCGCGCCCCCACGGCCAACGCCTCGTCGAGGGCGATGACCACATCGGCTGGATCTTCGTCGATCCATTCCACGTTGAAGCGGGCCCAACGCGCTTTGTCGATGGCCGATGGCGAGGGCGCCACGAAGAACAGGCCGCCCATGTTTTCGCGCACGGTGGGCGGCACGAGCTCCAATACGAGCTGTTTTAGCGCGCTGTCTTGCGGGCTCGCGCCCAAAAACAGAAGGGCCCGGCCGGGCCTGGAGGACACAAGGCCGGTCACGTCGTCGGTGGCGTCGTGGATGCGCTCGGCCAACTGGTCGTGATCGTCCATGGTCAGGACGAGCGATCGGTGGTCGGAGGGCGAGCCGCGCAGGTGGACGAGCAAGGGCACCCCCACGCCCGGCTCCGAGGCGTTGTCGTCCACGCCGGAGAGGCTGGCGACCGGGCGCCGGGCCGCCCCAAAAGCCGCCTCCAACAGGCCGTCGACGGCTGTGTAGAACAGACCTGGAACCGGCCAAGATGCCAATCGCAACAGGGCCTCTGGAATCTGTACGGTGGGAAATGCGCGGCGGATGGCCTCGACGAGGCACCAGCGGTCGAGGGCCTGCGCGTAGTGTTGACAGACCCGCTGGAGCACCATGTCTTCCAGAAATTCACCAGCTTTTTCCGCGAAATCGATCTCGGCCAGGTTGGGGTATTTGGCCTCTTCGCCGAGCAAGCGTGCCAGTTTCTTTTTGTCCATCGGCGCCACGCCGCCGCTCCGGACCGCCTCGTTCGAGGCTAGCCCCGGGCCGACCACCGGCACGCAGCGACCGCCGCGCAGGGCCGCCAAAAGCTTGGGCGTGAGCGTGAGCTTGGGCGCCCTGCGGCCCACGGTGCTCGACGGCGGCGCGGCCTCAGGAGCGCGGCTCTTGACCAGAAACAGTTGCGTTGGACCCGATGCGAACAGGATGGGCGTGACGAAGGCACGCACGTCGCCACCCTGGTTCAAGAACAGATCGCGCCGCGCGCGCGCCACGGCCACGTCGACCTGCCCCGCTGCGTCGCCCGTAAACAGCTCGCGATAGAGCGAGCGCGAAAAACGGACCGCCAGCTTGTCCGCGATTTCGTAGCGCATGGCCACCACCGCGGAGACCCCCGCGCGCAGCAAGAAGGGACCGATGCCCGCCATCACGCGGCTCTCCGGCGGGTATCCACCAAAGCAGCAATTGAGCACCACGAGCTCCACGCCGCGCCGCGCGAACAGGGCCGCAAAAGCCTCGCCGCTCAGCCACTCGTCCTGACGAGGAGCGCCCTCTTTGTTGAGCCGGATGGAAGCGTCACCGTTGTCGTCCACCGTGCCGTGACCGATGAAATGCACGATGTCGTAGCGCTCGGCCTTCAGCGCCGCGTCGAGCCGATTGGGGGTCACACTGCCATCCAGCGGGGTCAGCTTGATGTGCGCCGCGGCCTCGGCGACCGCATAGGTCATGTTGCCAAGCTCGCTCGCCACGCTCAGGTCGGCTCCCTCGGGAATCACCACCAAGACCCGCGCGCCGTCGAGGTCCCGCGGCGCCTTCACGGCCTTCGCGGGGCGGCGCAACGTGCGCTCGATGCTCAGCCGATCGTCGCTCGCCAGAAAGCCCGCGCCCGCCAGATCGTACAAAGCCTCCCACGGCAAGCGCGCACCTTGCGCCGTCAAATCGAGCCGAATACGCAGGGCCGGACCAGTCGCGCGCGAGTCCGCGAGCGCCCCCTCCAGCAGCGTGGTGCCCGAATCTCCCATCAAGGCTGCGAAGAGCTGCGTCCCTAGCTCGCTCAGGTCGTCGCGCTGGCAACGGCCAAGCTCGAGCGCGCGCAACAACGACGCGGTGGAGCCCGTGGTGCTCAAAGAGAATGGGTGCTCGAGCGGCGCCTGCCCCTCCATGGTGAGCCGAGCACGAGCCCCCGCGGGCGTGTCGAAAAGCTCAACGTCAAGGGTGGGAACGCTCATCGCGGGCTCGAAAGAACATGTACCATACAGCGATGCGCTCCGTGTTTTCCTTGCTGGCCCCGGTTGCTCTCGGTCTCTTCGTAGCGTCGCCGATCACGTGCGGCGGAGACAGCGCGGCAGACAAAGCGTTCACGACAAGCAGTACCAGCTCGACAGGCACGGGCGGCGCTGGCGGCGAAGGAGGCGGCATCAGCGTCGACTGCAACGGCGAGTGCGTACCGCCCCAGTTTTGCAGCGTGGAGGAGCAGTGCATCGACGCCGGAACGTGCCTTGGCGACGGCGATTGCGCGGACGGTCTGAAGTGCGACGAGACCACCCAGGTGTGTGTCCCCGGTGGTGACTGTGGCGGAGCCGAGGCCAGCATCGCGGCGATTCCACCGAACTTGCTGATCGTGCTCGATCGCTCTTGCTCGATGGATCAAGCGGTGAACGGCGGCATGACGAAATGGGAGATCGCGGTCGCTGCGGTCAACCAGCTCACGACCGCATACGACGGCAAAATTCGCTTCGGCCTCGCCGTCTTCCCCGACAAGGTCACGCCCGATTGCAAGCAAGATCAAATCTCGATCCCCGTCGATCCCGCGGCGAGCGCGGCGATTCAGGCGATGTTGACGGCGGCCCTCGACAAGCAGGACCCGTTCTTCCCCGACGGTCCGTGCGTGACGAACATCGACACCGCGATGCAGCAGGCGGCCACCGAGCCCGCGTTTCTTGACACCGATCGGCAGAGCTTCGCGCTCTTGATCACCGACGGAAAGCAGTCGAGCGGTTGCTCTTCGGGAGGCGGCGACGCGGGCACCACGCAGACCATCACCGACATGGCTACCGCTGGCGTAGGCACCTTCGTGGTGGGCTTCGGCTCCGGCATCGACGCCACGCAGATGAACATTTTCGCCGACGCGGGCGGGCTGCCATCGGGCGATCCCACGAACCATTTCTACCTCGCCGACGATCAAGCGAGCCTCGACATGGCCCTCGATACGATCGCGACCGCGACCCTCTCATGCACCTTCGACCTCTCCGAGGTACCGCCCGATCCCACGCAAATCTATGTGTTTTTCGACAACGATCCGGCGGGCGTCGCGAAGGATCCGACGCACACCGATGGCTGGGACTACGACCCCGCGACGAACCAAGTCACGTTCTATGGTCCCGCGTGCGACGCCATCAAGTCCGAGACCGTGAGCGACGTCGACATCGTCTTTGGGTGCAACGAGCCGACCCCGCAATAGCCTTTATTTTGCGGCATTCGGCGCGATCACCACGCGGTCGTCTCGGCCCCCTCCGGGGCTCGGGATCGCGCGCAGCGTGAGGCCGTCGCAGGTCTTGATGAAGCCCGTGCGCCCGTCACCTTCTTCGTGGCTCTCCTTGCACGTGTAGCTCGCGTCACCGCCGAACGCGCGGCGTTGAATGTTGCCCACGATCCCCGCGAACGCTCGGGCTTTGGCTTGGGTGTCGTCGGCCATCACCGGCTCGTTGGCGCGCGCTTCTTCGAGGCGCGCGAAGAGCTCGGGCCCTTGAATCGCCGTTTCGACAGGCCATCCAGCGTCGTTTTGGATCATCTCGAGCTCGACCGTCGCCTGCCGCTCTTCGCTCACGCCCTGCACGGGGATCGAATAGCTGAGCTCTAGAATCTTCACGCAGCGACGCGTGTGATCTGCGGGAACATCGGGGCCGGGCTCGACCGGCCGACAGATCGCGGTGGGCAGCGAAAGGGACCACGCAACCACGGTCTCCCCCGGTGCCTCGGCGAAAGAGCGGCCGAAAATCGCAGGGTCCGCCAGCCGCCCCAGCCACACGTCGACCTCGTGCAGCACGGCCTTGCGCGCCTCCGCCGCTTCGTTGAGCCGCGCTTCGATGGCGCTCGCGGCGCCCACCAGACTGCCGTCGGGGGCGGCGGACTCGCGCATCGCGGTGAGCTTGCGTGCGGCCTCTTTGGCGTGGGGCCCCTCGGGCAACCAACGCAGATAGTCTTCGAGGCCCCCCACGCTGCTCTCGCGCACCTCGTAGAATTGCGGCTCGACGTCGTGCAAAAAGGCGTTCACCTGGCTAACGAAACGGCCGTCGGGGCGCGTCGTGAGGTAGCGCTGCGCGGCCGCCAGGCGAGCGCCTGTCGTCGCCGCCACGCGGGTCTCGCGGTAGGCGCCGTAGTCGGCCGAAGACGCCGTGAAGGGCGCGGGCAGCGCGCAGCCCGAGAGCCCGAGAACGCCCAAGCACAGCGCAAGAAGCGGCCGCTTTTTCATTTCGGCGCCTCCTCCGGCGGGCAGAAATTGCACTCCGTAGGCGAGGTGGGCCCCTGATCGTTCATGTAGTCGCGGTACTCGTCGCAGCTCGCCGCATCGAGGGCGTTGAGGCACACGTTGCCGTCTTGCACATAGGGGTAGCAGCCCCGCGGGAAGGCCGTGGCGTTCTGCGTGGGATCGCAGGCCTGGCCGCACAAAAACGACTGAATGTCACACTCGGAGCAATGCGCGCAGTCGATGCGAGCCTTCTCCGCGAAGAACTTCACCGGGTCGAGATCCGCTGGATCTTCGCCGCAACTGCCGATGTCGCCGACGACCGGCGCGGCCACGAACGTGAGCAAGAGCGACAACGTCGCCAGGCTGAAGCGGCTCACCGGACGGGGAGAAAGCGCGGTTTTCAAGGCAATACCTCGTAGTCGATGAACACCCCAAACTGCCCTGACAGCACCGGATACACAGTAAACTTCGCCTCTTCGGTGCCCGCGCCGTAGTAGACGTCGAACACCATTTCGGCCGACGCGCCCACGGCCCCGGTGAGGAAATAGACCGCGCCAAGCGCCGCCTCGCCCCCCACGTTCACGTCTGGCGACAACACGAACGAGGGACCCAAGCGAGCAAACAGGAGCGTCATGGGCCCGCGCTTCGCGGCAAGGTACGTGGGCGTGAGGGTGGCTTGTCCGACCCCGGAAAGGGCCAGCGAGAGGCGCAGGGAGGCACCGTGCGCGAGGCCGCTAGGAGAGCCCCAGGCGTAGGCGCCACCAAGGTCGAAATAGCCCGAGGTGAGCGACAACGATTCGGCGTCGCTGCCAAGCTCGCGCGAGAGGCGGTAAGGGTTGTTGAAGCGGAGCCCGGTGCCGAAGGCCATCGACCCCATGGTGTGGGTCACCGTGGACGGCTCCGCCGAAGCGGCCAACGGCGCGGAAGCTTCTGCGGTCGGGACGGCGGGCGCGGAGGGGCTCGCCGGCGCCGCCGCAGCCGGCGCTGGCGCGTTTGGCGGGGGCGGCTCGTCCGCCCAAGCGCTGCCCGTGAAAGCTCCCCACAAAGCCGAGAGCGAGCCCGCAATGAGCGCAACGGAGCGGGGCGCGGCGGGCATGGGGGGACCCTTCTAGCAAAGAACACGAAGCGCCGCGATACCCACATCGTCTACGCTTGGCGGCCGCACCTTGGCGCGTCTCGCATACCCTGGTTGGCGTTGCCCGATGCACCTCGTCTCGCCGCACGTTTGCGCCCCTTCGCGCCCTCGAAAGCCATCGCCAACCACCCCTCTGCCTGGTAGTGTCCCGCCATGG
>CAYLJT010000403.1:0-7867 GCA_964383995.1 uncultured Polyangiaceae bacterium | reverse complement strand
GGTGAAGCTCTGTTGACCCACGCAACCACGAACGTCGGTCGCGTGGATGGTGAACGTGTACGAGCCCGTATTCGAAGGGGTCCCCGACAAGGTGCCATCGGTCGCGAGCTGCAATCCTGGTGGTAAGGTCCCCGTGGTCACGAAGGTGAGCAGTGGGCTGTAGCCGTCGGGGGAGCCGACGACCTGGGTGACGGGGACGCCGAGGGCCAACGTCGACGATGCCAGGGGAGAGAGCGATACTGCGCCGCAAACCAGGCCGGACTGCAACACCGCGCGGGCCGCGTCGATGTAGCTTTGGAGGTCGGTCGCTTGGGAGGCGGGGACCGTGCCGATGGCGATCTCGTTCTCCATCTGCGTGAGCAGCGTCTCTGCGATCGGAATTCGAAAGTACAGCTCGTCCGCGCGCCAGAACCTCTTGCCATCGACCACCACGTACACCGCAGCGGTGTGCGCCACGGAATTTCCACCGAAGACGCGGGCCGCGATCCAGCGGCTGTCCACCGTGGGAAGGGTGAAGGTGAAGGTGGCGTCGTACTCCTCGCCCGGTTGGATGACGTGCGTGGCGATGACGTCCCTCTGCGACACGATCTCAATCGTCTGCAGGGGGTCGGACAGGGCTGGATTGATGCGGGCGTGGGCCGTGATGGTGAGGGTCTGTGGACCCGTGAGGTCGAGCTGGTCGCCCGGCAGCGCCCCATTCACCGACAGCTCGATCAACGGGCCGTTCGTGGCGAATGTGTGCCCCGCTGCGATGGCGTCGATCATCGCGTCGTGGCTGAACGGGGTCTGCGGACCGACGTAGGCGTAGAACAGGCAACGACCGAGCGCCAGGTCGGAGAACGGAAAGTCCGACCCCGACACGACCGACATCTTGTAGCCGAGGTTCCACCAGTCGTAGAACACCGAGGGCTGCACGACGGCGTCGTCGACCTGCATCTCAACGAAGTCGTTCTTGCCGAGGGGCACATCGATGGCGATGCCACGCTCCGCGTTGAACGTCTTACCGTTGTGCGCGTAGCCCATCAGGCCGCCGTCGGCGTGGGTAAGATCGAAGACGTCCTCGTAGATGTAATAGCGCGACGGGTCCCAGTGGGTGGCCGTGTTTCCGAACGTGAGAGCGTGCCCGCGCTCGGGGGTGCGGGGGTCTTCCTGGGCGGAGTGCAGGAGAAAGTTGCCTTGCCCGTAGTCACTGGCGGGACCCCAGAAGCTCTGCAAGAACGTCAGGCTGACGATGTCCCCCATCTGGACGGTGTTGAGGTAGTTGACGTCCTCGGCCATGGCCCAGTCGAGGATGTCAGCGTCGTTTGCTCCGGTGCGCTCGATGTGGACGTGGTCGTCCCCCGAGTACCAACCTTCGGAGGCAAGGTCGAGGATGCGTCCGAGGCTGATGTTGCGCGTCGCAGTCTGACCTGCGTTCAGGGTGAACGTCTCGTGGTATCTGTCGTACTCGAGGCCCCTCGCGACCGCGAAGTCGATCGTGCCCGGCCGGACGGCTAGGGAGAACTGCCCACGCGTAAAGAAGATACGCTTGACGAAGATGGGCCAGTTGGGGTCGCCGTAAAATCGTTTTTCCTCGTCGACCGTGCCCTTGGCGTCGTCGTAAATCGGAATCGTCTTGGCGGCGAAAATGGCCGGGTTGCTCTCGGGGTACGCGAAGAGCCCGCTGCCCGTCACCCCGACGCGCGCTGACAAGGGTTGCCCGGACGAGGCGTCTGCGACGGTGACATTCAGGTAGGCAGGTTGGGTCGTCGTGACATCCAAGGGGAGCTGACCGCCGATCACGCCGTTCTGGTTCTTGATGCGGAGATTGAGCGTCGTCTGACCCAACGGCAGCTTGCGCAGTCTGACCAAGAACAGGAGCGTCTGGTTGACAAACGTTGGGTAGGTCAGGTCGACGTCGGTGCCCTGGCTGGCGTCAATATCGGCGAACCGGAGCTGGGCCGTGGATGGGCTTGCCACGTCGGAGATCTCGACCAGGATGCCCTGGAACATGAGGTCCGCGTACATGGTGGGCAGGGCCGGCGGGGATCGAAAGGCGTAGGTGCTGCCGGTCTTCTGGATACGGACCGTGACAGGCCAGTTGATGATGCCCTTGGTGTATGGAAATGTCTGCGGCTTGCTCGGATTCGTGCCCAGGGTGATGTTCTGCGCGAGCCCGGCGGCAGCGGCAAGATCGGGGAAATAGTGAGCGACCGAAGAGTCGTCCCAATCGGCTTCAGCGGTGTTTGGGAGCAGCAACGCGGCCAGACAAAGCAGCGCCGCGAGCCAGATCGAATGTCGCGGACGAACTATCACGGGATCAGTCTACCAGACTCTAGCGCGCTTTGCATCGCAGTAACCGTGCAGCTCCCTGAAGGTTTCCCGCAAAATGGACGCTTTTTCGCCTGCGAAGTGTGGTGAAACACCTTGTGCGCCGCGCGGCGCAACCGCTAGCCTTGATCCATGCGGCCCTCGATGCTCGCTGTGCCCCTCGCTTTGCTCGTTGGTTGTGGCTCGAGCTCCGACTCCGAGGGGAGCGGTGGCGAGGGCGGCGCGGCCCCCGCGGGGGTCCACGCCTTGCGCGTGACGGTCGCCTTTTCAGACGATGGGCAGGGCGTCAATCTATTCGCGCAGAATGGTGCCGTCGTTCACGTCCCTCCGGCAGACATCGTGGGCAAGGCGCTCGTGTGGGCCACGACCCCGGGGGGCGAGCCGATCAACAACACGCCTCCCATCGAGTTCGGAAACGTCACCATGGGGGCCGATCTCACCGCGTCGTTCACCACCGGGTCCGCCTACGCCGACGGGCCGTGGGAGCTCGCGGCGTTCGTGTCCATCGCTGGGCAAGATCCAATGAACGGCCCGCAGCCGGGCGATCTGGCCGCCTTCGACAATCGTCCACCTCCCGAAGGTCAGCCACCGGTCACGGGCATGAGCGTACGCATAACGGTCGCCGGCGCCGACGCCGAGCTTACCCTCGACAACGACTTCTTCATCCAGTTCTGACCAATGACCCTCGCGCGGACCTCCAGCGGTCTCCTGGTGGCGTCTTCGGTTCTCGGGCTCGCGGCATGTGGGGATGCGGCGAGCAGCGCTGCTACCAGCGCGGCCGAGCTCCGGGTCCCCGAGCTTGGCCCGGTGCCCGCGCTGCCCGAGTGGTCCGACGACCCCTCGACGCCCGCGAAGGTCGAGCTCGGTCGCGCGCTCTTTCACGACGTTCGCCTGTCCGGTAGCGGCAACACGAGCTGCGACCGTTGTCACACGGCGGCGGCGAGCTTCCAAGACAACCTCATTGGCGCGGTACCGGACAGCGTCTACCCGGCCGCCCAGCCCCACCTCGCGCGCAACACCTCGTCGATGTTGAACCTCGTCCAGGCGCCGATCTTCCGCTGGGACGGCTCCCACACCGATCTCCTCGAGGTGCTCGTCTTCCCATTCGCCGAGCCCAACATGAACCTCGGCACGGACGTGCCGAGCGCGCAGGAGGCCTTGAAAAAGCGTCTAACCGAGGACCTTCCCGAATACGTTCCGCGCTTCAGCGAGGCGTTCGGCGAAGACCTTCCTGCGCTCCAGGCGAGCGCCGTTTGGGACCTCGGCGCCCGAGCGCTGCGCGCTTTTCTTCGCGGGGCCACGTCGCGCGACGCGCCGTTCGATCGGTGGAATGCGGGCGACGACGATGCGATGGGCGCGGAGGCTGTGCGCGGACTTGCGGTCTTCCGTGGACGAGGCCAGTGCATCCTCTGCCACTCCGGTCCGTTCTTTACAGACTTTGCATTCCACAACGTCTCGACAGCGCCGCCCGATGCGACGGGCGCGCGAGCCGACGAGGGGCGCTATCTCGTCAGCGGTCGCGAGCTGGATCGGGGCGCCTTCCTGACGCCTACCCTGCGCGGCGCCATCGACACCTCACCTTACTTTCATGACGGCAGTCACGCTACCCTGCGCAAGGTATTGACACACTTCTCGACCGACGCAGTCCTCAAAGACCCGCTGCGCGATCCGATTTTCGCGAGCCCCTTGCCACTGTCCGAGACGGACATCGATGATCTCATCGAGCTCTTGCGTGCGCTGCGCGGCACACCCGTCGGGGAGAATTTGGGGCCGCCCGAGGAGTGAGCGCGAGGCTCTTCCTGGGACGCCCCTAGGAGCGCGATTCGATCGCAAGGATGGCTGCTTCGCGGGCGGCTTCGCCGCCCATCGCGGTACGAGCTCAGCCTCGTTGGGCTTGCCCAAACCCAAGTTCGCTTCGCGAATTTCTAGGCGTCGATTCTACGGAGCTTTGCGGACTCACCGATCACTTCAACGGAATCGACGTGTCAGCCTGGTCAAGGTGCGGGCCTCGGGGGCACGCTCACGTAGGTAATCGTTCCTACTTCGACAGGAGCGTCGACGACGCCAATGGGAGCCCCGTTGTCTTCGAGGACGGCCGTCACCTTGGTGGGGCCGACGGGTACGTTGAAGATCATCGCCTGACCGGAGGGGCCGGTGGCGGTCGCCGTTGCGTCGAGCCCCATGCCCTGGACGTACGCCGTTGTCGAGCCCGAGTCCGCCGCCATCACGGAGAGGCTGACGCCGGGGCCCGGAATCAGGGAGCAGTCCAGTCCGGCGGCGGCCACGTGACCGCGGGCTGGATCTTCTGTGATTCCGACGTCGAGGAGACCGAGCGCGAGGCCGTCGTCCGAGAGGAGCGCCATCGTGATGATGGGCGAGTCCGCCGTGGGCTCCGGATAAATCAAGATACGCCCCGGCACGTAGCCGGCAAGCTCGGTGTTGAAGGTCCCCTGGAAGCCGACGGTGTCCGTCGGAACGGTGAGCTCGACGGCGCCCGATGCGTCGCTTACGCCTTGGTCGATCTCCCCGACGCAGGTCGGGTCGTCCTTGGGACAGGCCCGGACGAGCACCCCGGCGATCGGCATTTGGGTCAGCAGGTCGGAGAAGACAAAGCTGACCTTCGCCGTAGCCGCGGTCGGCCCCGGATAGCTGACGTTGCCGAGGCACGTCCAGTCCCCTCCATCGCCACCTGTCCCAGACGAGCTGCTCGTCGCGCCCCCCGCGCCCGTCGTGGTGCTCGACGTCGATGCGCCTCCGGATCCGGTGTCGTCTCCGTCGTCTCCGCACGCCGCGAGGGCGCTTGTTGCCATCAAGAAAAAGCCTACAAAAGCCCATTTCGTCTTCATCTCGCCCTCCTGGCGAATCGCCAATACGCAAGCCGCGGTGCGATCGTCGCGCCCCTCGCTCCGCTGCGCAAGAGGTAGCGCGCGCCCCCGATCCTTCTCTCCAGCTCATCCGGGAAAGAACGCGTTCATGATAGGGTAGGCGCTATTTCCCGCGCCCGCGCTTGGGCGAGGTGACGCTCGTAGCTCGGCTAGAAATACTTTGTAATGCAATGAGGCCTCGGCGCAGGTTAAGGTGGAGGGCTCACGGGCAAAGCACGCCGGAATTTCGGCGGTTCTAGGCCCGATCGCGCCGAAGGGACCGACGCTGTCGACCTTCGCACCGACCACGAGGAGCACGCATGAAATTCGACCTCTCGAAACCGGCACCTTGGTTTTGGGCCGCTTGCGCCCTGTTCGCCCTAGGCTGCAGCGACGAGAGCGGAGGGAGCACGAGCGGCTCCACCCCCGGCTCGACGAACGGCTTGCCCGAGGGTACCTCGGTATTTCAAGGCACGATCGAGGTGGGGCCTTTCAAGTTCCTGGTCGATGCGACCCTCGTCAACACGGGAGGTAAGCTGACCGCCGCGGCCACCTTCTCCGACGACCCGTCGGCGCCCACCGGGTTCGGCACGGGGACATATGCGCTGAGCGGCACCCACGAGCCCGTGAGCGGCGAGCTGGCCTTGGCGCCCAACGACTGGATCCAAAAGCCTTCCATCGACTCCGAGCTGCTCGGGCTGACGGCCACCTACGACCCGGTCGCAAAGACGCTTACGGGTGTCATGGTCGACTACGCGACAGGCAAGGACAACACGCTAGCGGGAGGGGCGCTCTCACTGATCCTTACCGATGGCGACGGCGCCGCGACCCAGGAGGGCGATCGCGCCCAGGCGCTGTCTGCGGGGAGCCACACGCTCACCGGCACCGGTCAATGCACGGGTCCTGTCCGAGACACCTCTGGCACCTTGGAGTACGACGGCAAGGGACATGTCACGGGCACCGTGGCCCTCGGCGACACGGGCCTCGACATGCCGCTCGGCACCTTCGCGGTCACGGGCGTGCACAACCCGAGCACCGGCGGCCTGACCCTGGTCCCAGGGCTCTGGATCAACCCGGCGGGCAGCGAGCCACTGACGTTCTTCATCGACGGCAGCTACGACGCCTCCAGCGGCGCCTTCGAAGGCGACCAGCGCACCAACGTCAACGCCTGCCCCTTGGGCACCTGGAAGGCGACCATCCAGTAAGCCCGCCTGGCGTGGCGCTTGGCGACGTCGAGCGGCGTTCCCAGGCGGCGCGCTTCGCCGAGCGGTAGGTAAGATAGCGCGTCATGCCAGGATCCCTCGACCTCTCTTCCCACCTCGCGAGCCCGGCCGACGTGGTGTGGCGCCACGCGACGAGCATGGAAAGCATCCGAAAGGAAATGATGCCGTGGCTCGCCATGACCTACCCAAAAGAGCTGGAGGGCTACTCCCTCGCCGACGCCGAGGACCGCCTGGGGGAGGTCTTGTTTCCTAGCAACATCCTGCTGCTCGGCCTGATCCCCGTGGATCGCTACCGCTTGCGGCTCACCGAGATAGGCCCGGGTTACCGCTTCGTCGAGGCGTCTTACCCCTACGTCGTCCGCACATGGCGGCACGAGCGCAACGTGGTGCCCGCAGAAACGGGCTGCGTCCTCCGCGATCAAGTGTCGTTCGCGATGCCCCTGACCGCCCTCGATCGCGTCGCGGGGCCCATCGTCCGTGCTTTCTTCGAGCACCGCCACCGGCGCCTCCGCGCCTTGTTTGGCTCAGCGGATGGTGGGTAGGCGCCATCATCGAAGCGCCCAGGTTTCAGGGCGACAGCGCGATCCCGACACTCCAGGCGTTGGGTGAGTCATCGCTGATTCGGGTCGTACCGCGCGCGAGCCAAACCTCGAGCACCGGATCTTTGTCGCTTGAGGTAGGTGAGGTGTCCTTGGCGGAAAACGGCGTGTTGCCCTCGACCTCGCAGGAGGCGAAGCCGCCGCTACCGGCTCCGTACAAGGTCGTCGCGCCACACCGCACCCAAGCACGGCAGCGGTCCGCGCCGCCGAACGCAGGGCGGAGGGTCAGCTCGCAAGTGTCTCCCACGCGCACGAGGCCATTTCCGTTGGCCTCCGTGATCCGACCCGAGCGCCGAATGATCTGCCGAAAGGGCACCACGCTGGACTCGTTCTGGGTAAGAAGGGAAGGTCCATTCCAGGGCGACGACAGCTCGTCCACCGCGAGCTCCACCCGGTAGCTTGGCGCCGTGTCGCTCCACGCCGTCGCGACATGGTCGAAGGTGCTAGCGGACGCTTGCGTCCGCTCCCCCGTACGCGGCCCCTGGTCCTGGTAGGTAAGGGCGTAGCGGTAGCTCCCCGCCGTTTCGCCTGGCACCTCCTCCACACCGTAGCTCAGGTTGGACATGCCATTGAGCGCGTCGGAAGCATTGTAGAGCGCCTTTCCGGCGCAGGCAATGGATACCACCGGTTGGCTGGTCTCCACACCGTCACCGCTCAAGCCCGCGCGCACGCTGCAAGGTGTGTCTGCCGCGAAGGGTAGACCCTCGGATCTTACCACCCGCGCCTTCCATTCTGCGGTCACGGAGCGAGCGCTCCGGGGAGGCGCTTCCACCACCTTCGGCTCGGAGGTAGGGACCGGCCCCTCCGTGGGGGTCACCACCGCAGGCGGCATCGGCACGGGGCGCGCGACGAGGGCAAACATCACCCCGGC
>CAYLJT010000402.1:0-7889 GCA_964383995.1 uncultured Polyangiaceae bacterium | reverse complement strand
CCACGATTTCGAGGTCGTTCACCGCGATTTGAAGCCCGAAAACGTGTTTTTGCTAAAGGACGATCGGGTCAAGTTGCTCGACTTCGGTATCGCGCGCTCGACGCAAGACGCGCGGCTCACAGGCGTGGGCGAGGTGCTCGGAACGCCGCACTACATGGCTCCCGAGCGCGGCTCGTCATCGGACGTCGGGCCTTCGGCGGACCTCTATTCGCTGGGCGTGATGATCTACGAGATGGTCACGCAGGTGTTGCCGTTCGATGCGCCCGACGCGCCGAGCGTGCTCATCAAGCACATGCGCGATCCCATCCCGCATCTGCGCGCCAAGGCCGATGTGCCCGAGGCGCTCGACAAGCTCGTGATGCAGCTCATGGCCAAGGAGCCGGGGGAACGGCCCGTCGACGCCTACCGCGTGTTGCGCGAGCTGTTCTTGATTTCGGAGTCGCTGCGCATCCCGATCCCCGTGCCGCCCACGGCCGCGTTGGCGCCGCAAGCGAAGGTCAAGCTCGAGCCCGCGGGGGTCGAGGCGTGGGCGCGTCGCACGGCGTTGTTCGAGCAAATGCTCGCGCGCGGCTTCACCACGCCGCCGCAGGATCTCGCGCGGCTGCTCGACGGATTGCGCGGTCACGTGCGAGAAATCGCCGAGCTTCGCTCGCGCGCTCGCGAAGAGCAAACGCGCCTCGAAGCGGTGGAGAACGAGGGCCGCGAAGGGCGTTTGCGCTTCGGCCACGCGATGGACGCGCTGAGCGTCGACGCGTCGAACACGCGTCACGAAGCGCGGCAACGCCGGGCAGCGGTCGCGCCCCTCCACGAAGCGGCGATGAAGTTCGCGCCCGAGGTCGAGCTCTTGCACAAAGACGTGATGACCTGGGAAGGGCGCAGTGGCTTCCTGGAGCCGCACAAAGAGCTCGCCGAGGCCTACCGCGCCATCGCGGCGAAGGTCGACGCTTGGTACGTCGCGCGCAAAGCCGACCTCGAAGCCGAGGCCCTCGCGGCCGCGAAGGAGCGCGAGGTGAGCGACGTCGACTACCAGATCCGCGAGCTGCGGTCGGGCCTCGAAGCCCTGGATCGAAGCCTCGAAGCGCGCCGCACGGTTTGTCATCGCGCGATCGCCGAGCTGGGCAAGCGGGCCGACGAGCTGGAAGCCGAGCTCTTGCATTTGGCCACGCGCTTCTGCGCGCCGCTCCGCGCGAAGCCCGAGCTGGGTCAATTGTTCGTCGAGCTGGAAGGCGAGTCGGCGCGCGCCGCGAGCTAGGCTCCGCCCTCGATTCAGGGACAGGGCGAGCCGACTTCGTAGCCCGCCGCGCAGATGCAGTGGCACTCGTCGTTGAGCGCGCCGCCCTCCAAACATCCAGGTAAAACGCTGACGGTGGTCTCCGCCACGCGGTCTTCTTTGTCGGTCAACGTCACCGTCAAGTTGTAGGGCTTGTCGAAGATGTCCTGCGTCGACCACACGTTGGGGCACACGGGAAGGTGCGCGACGGTGCCGAAATTCTCGGGATCGCTCTCGCCCCAGCCGTCCCCCTGGGGCGCGAGGTTGACGGTGCGCGCGTCGCTGCGCTCGCCGGTCCCGGCCGAGTCGGCGAGGGTCGCCACCACCGACACCGAGCAGGGCACGATGTTCGTCGCGCGAAACGCGGTGAAGATCACGCGACCACCTTGGGGCGGCGTGCTGATCGGCATGGTGTCGCCGTCGTTGACCTCGACGAGTGTGCCGAGATCTTGATCGACGTAGCGCACGAGCACCTGCGGCTCGCCCGCGGGATCGCCGAGAAAGCCCAGCTCACACGGATAAGTCGATGCCGACGACGCGCTCGCCGTCGTCGCCGCGCCGCCGCCGCTCGACGTCGTCGCCGCGTCGTCGGACGAGCCGCTGGAGCAACCCACGAGGGAGAAGGTGAGCAGGAAAGGCGCGGCAAAGCGCGTAAAATCCCCTACAAACATAGGCTCGTGCATTGATCGGGGAAGTCCTTGCGCAGGCACGCTTCACCGACCGTGGCGTCGATGCTCTTCGACCACGTGTCGCTGCTGGCGTCGAAGATCCACACGTCGTCGATGATGCCGCAGTCGGTCTTACCGCCGAAGATCGCGAAGGTGTTGTTGAGCGACGAGAAGCCCGCGAGCTGCGCCGAGCGACGATCCGGTGCGGCCAGGTTCGGGAGCGTGAAATCGGCCGGGAAATCGCAGAAAGCGGCGGAGGGGTTGTTCACCGTTTCTTCGGGCGTGATGTTGTTCCAGCTGTTGCTTCCGAGATCGAAGGCCCAGGTGTCGCTGTTGTTGCCCACCGCGCCGTCGTCGTGGCCGCCGAACAACACGAGGCGATTCTTCGCGCCATCGAACGCGATGGTGGACCAGATGCGCGCGTTCGGCGCGTTGCCCTTGCCGTCGGAGAGCTCGGTCCAGGCCCCGGTGGTTAGATCGACCTGCCACAAATCACCGTAAAACGGCCCTTGAAACGCGTTCTCACCGCCGCCGCCGTACACGAACATCAGGTGCTTTTCGGGGTCGATGGTGCCGGTGTGGAACAACCGTTCGCTCGGTGGCGCGCCGCTCGGCGCTATCTCACGCCAGGTGCCCGCCGCGACGTCGAGCGCCCACAGATCGTTTTGCGGGATGAAGCTCAGGCCGCTCGTGCTGGTGTTGCCACCGAACAACACGAGCTCGCCCGCGGCGTCGTCGAACACCACGACCGGGTTGCTGCGCGCTTCGGGCCCCGCGCCGTTGATCGCGAGCGGGCTGAAAACAAGGCTTTTTAGGTCGAGGGACCAGACCTCGTCGAAGAGCGTGTAGGCCCCCGAGCTGCCCTCGCGATAACGCCCTCCGAACATCCACATGCGATCGCCCGCGGCGTCGTAGGCCGCCGAGCCCCGGGCCCGTGCGCTCGGTCCTGCGCTCGCGTCGTGCAGCGAGAAGGTGCCGCACGCGATGTCGTAGGTCCACAGCTCGCCGATGGGGTTGGGCGCCGGGTTGCAGTTCTTGGGAAAGCCCGAATCGCCGCCGAAAAACACCAACTGGTTGCGCTTCGCGTCGAGCACGCCGGCCATCTCACCGCGCGCGCTCGGTCGCGTGCCGGTGTCGATGCACATGTGCCCTCCGTCGCCCCCTCCCGCACCACCGCCCCCACCGCTACCGCCTGTGCCGCTCGTTGAGCTGGTGCTCGTCGACGTGGTGGTGGCTTCGCTGTCGTCGCCACACGCTGCCGCGACGAGACCCAACGACAGGGCCAAGAGCCAAGCGAGCGATTGGGAAATTCGAGGTTGTTTCATCGGGGATTCCAAGGAGGCGAAGTCAGGAGGCGAAGGTAACCCAGGTTGGCCTGCGCCGCGAAGCGCCTGGCAGGATCACGCGGGATCCGGTGGGTGGATCGTTCGTTCACGAGGTTCGCGGAGCCCACTTTGATCAGGCTAGATCATTGGATCAATAGCGGACGACGATACGGAGCGCGCGGTCCGCGGCGCCACCTTTCGCGGTGAAGGTGGCGTAGGGCGCACCGCCGTCGCTGACCGCGAGCTCGCCGGGGCCGGTCACCCAAACCTCGGCTTGCCCTGCGGTTTCGCTGACGCAGGGGGCAACCGCCGGGGACGCGCACGCGGCGAGGGCCGCGCCTTGCCACGCAAAGGTCGGGGCGCTCGCCACGCCGTCGGCGCTTTGCGCGAGCGTGTACGAGAGCCCGTCGACCTCGTCAAAAGCGCCGCTTTCGCCGAGGAAAACATGCACGACGCGATCGTCGCCCACGGTGGATGCGTCGGGCACCTCGGCCGAGCCGTGCACGAGCGTCATGACGCCGTCGGGGTACATGGGCACCACCGCGCCGGCCTGTGCGAACACCGGGATGGCATCGCTGGCCGCGGGCACGTTGATGGACGTCGGTCCCTCCACGGCGGGGCCGTTTTCCCAGGGAAAAAAGCGCCCTTCGGGGATCACGACGTCGCGGCTCGTGGCGCCCTTCGCCACCACCGGGGCGAGCATCACGCGCGGGCCCACGAGCACCTGATCTTTGATCGGCCAGAGCTCGGCTTCGTCGGGGTGCTCGATGGCGAGGCCCCGCCAGATGGGCACGCCTGTCTCGGACGCTTCCTTAGCAAGGCCTTCGAAATACGGCACGAGCGCCATGTGAAGCGCGGCCGATTTGCGAAACACCTCGGTCGTCTCGGCGTCGCTCCACCACACCCAGTTGTCCGCGGGCCGCGAGCCGTGGTGGGTGCGCATGACCGGCGACCAGGCGCCGAGCGTGGTCCAACGCAGGTAGGTCTCCTTGTCGGAGGGCCCGTTGGTGGACGATTGGTAGCCCGCGATGTCGTGGCCGTAGGTGGAAATCCCCGCGATTCCAAGGCCAATACCGATGGGTAGGATGGTCGGGAAGCCGTCGTCCTCGTCCATCGTGGTGCGTTGATCACCGGCCCAGATCACGTCGGCCAAGGGGGCCGTGCCGAGCCAGCCCGAGCGACCGAAGAACAAGCGATCGGCCTGTCCGTCGGGAGCGCCATCGATGGCCTCGCGCGCGGTTTCCTGCCATTTCACGGGGTAAAGGTTGTGCCTGTCGAAGCCCGAGCCGGCCGCCGTTACCGAGTCCGTGGGTAGCCACTCGGCGAAGTCGTTCATCCAACCGTCGGCGCCGAGCGCCATCACCGCGCGCATCTTGCCGATGGCCCAGGCGCGCGCTTCGGGGTTGTCCACGTCGAGCAGGCCCGTGTCGCTGAACTTGGCTCCGGCGAAGGTGTAGGGCGTGCCGTCCTCGCGCTGGACCAACAGGCCCTGCGCCGCGGTCTCGGTCCATGCCTTCGACTCTTGGTACACAAACGGGTTGAAGTAGACGTGGAAGTGGTAGCCCGAGGCGTGCAAATCATCGGCTAATTGGCTGAAATCGGGGTAGAGCGTGGGGTCGACCTCCCACTCTTCCTTGAGCCGGTAGTCCTTGTCGACCCACTCGCCGCCGCGCCAATCTTCGGTCCAAATCACGCTCGCCGGGATCTTCGCGTCGCGCGCGCGTTGGGCCACATCGCGCACGTTTTGGCTGCCGTAGATGGCGTCGAGCCAGGGCGCGAACGCCACTTTGGGCGGCATGCGCGGCCTTCCGAAGGTGGCCGATGCGCGTGTCAGGGCCGTCTTCGGCGCGGGGCCATCGAACACGTGGAGCTTCGCGGGCATCGTGACCTCGATGCGCGCGGCCGTGTCGCTCTCGGAGCACAGGGCAAATTTGGCTTCGAGGTTCGTCTCGGCGGTGAGCACATAGCCCCGCCGCGCCAGGTATTGAGGGATCGGGATGTGGCTCGAATGCCGGCGTCCCACGAGAAACCAGGCGCCTGTGTACTCGTCCGTGGTGTCCTTGCCGATGCCCTGCTCCTGCACGCACGCGGGCACCGTTTGGCCGCGGTGATCGACGTCCCAGGTTTGCGAGCCAAAGCCCGCGAAATGGTCGTCGCCGTTGCACGAAAAGCCGTAGGAGATGCGCCGCTCGGGCCCCGGACCAGGCTCGAAATCGAGCACCAAATGGCCCTCTTCCGGGGCCGTGACCTGCACCTTTGCGAGCTCGCTGCCGTTGCCATCCAAGAGCGTCAGGGAGGTCCCTTCCCCGCCCTTCTTTTCGAGGGTCCGCGCCACGCGCCAGGGGCCGGCGGCGGTCTCCGTCGGTTTGAAGGCGCCAAACTGCATCTCGTACGCGGTCGTCACGTCGCGCGTCGCAAAGCCCACGAGGGGCGGCCCATCGCTCGCCACGTCCCCGGCCGCGAGCCCGTCGAGCAACACGCGGCCGTCGGCGGCCCGCACCACCAGGCGATTTCCGTCGAACACGGTGGCCGAAAATCCACCCCCGAAATCCAGGTCGAAGGGGGCGATGGGCGCCGCGTCGTCGTCGCTGCAACCCCCAGCCAGGGCCCCGAGGGCCGCCACGAAAAGCGTTTGAAATCGACGCATGGGGCGCAGGGTCTACCGAGGCCGACGCTGCCGCAAGGCCCCCGTCAGCGCGAGCACGAGGCCCCCCAGGATGCCGACGACATCTTCCACGCCGTAACCCGCGGGCTCGAACGAGCAGGTGCCGTACGTCGTGGCGGGGGGAGGCTTCGCCATGCCGGGCCCCGTGCTGGGCGCGGCGTTTCCAGCGCCTGCGCCGGCCGTGGCGCCCACGCTTCCGCTGCCGCCAGCCCCGACCGTGGTGGCCTCCGTGGCCCCCGCGCCGCCCTCACCGCCCGCCGCGCTGCTGGTCGTCGCCGTGGTCGCACCGGGGCCGCAATCGGGGTCGTCGGGGGTCGGAGAAACGCTGGCCGCGACCCCCGGATTGGAGATGCCGGTGTTGCGGTCGGGGGTCTTGCCCTTCGTCCAGACCTCGCACGGATCGCCCAGTTCTTGGCCGTTGGTTTGGCCGTCGCCGTCCGAGTCGGTGCCGCGCACGGCGGGCCACCAGTCGGCCTCAGGGGAGCCCACGAGGGCCTCGATATCCTGGCCGAAGAGGTTCTGCGCGGCTTGCGAGCCCGGCGGATGGCACGTGTCGCAGGTGGCCGTGTTGTAGTTCGGGATGGTGTCCGCGTATTCGGGGCGAGCCGCCGCGTCGCGAGCGGCGACGGAGACGACCGACGCAAAGACCAGCGCGACGGTGGCGGGACGGAAGAGGGAGCGCCGGGACACGCCGATCATCCTAACCAAAAACGTGCCACCGCCGGGGCGCCGATTCTTTTCTCGGTGGGCCTTGACGGGAGGGGGGGCGGGGCCAATAAGTGACCCGCCGGTCAACAATGTCCCGTCCCGCCGATCCTTCCATCCGCATCGAGCTGCTCCGCGCCGCGGAGGCCGTGTTCACCCAGCAGGGCCTCTCGGCGGCGAAGGTCGAAGACATCACCGCCCGGGCTGGGGTCTCGAAGGGCTCTTTCTACCTCCACTTCGCGAGCAAGGACGACTGCTTTCGCCAGATCGCCGAGGCCTTCATCGCGCGCCTCGCCAACTGCGTGGAGCCACCCCCGGCGGACCCGCGCGCGGGCCTGCAAAGCATCGAAGAGCAGCTCGACTACTGGCTCCGCCACGACATCGAGATCTTCGAGTTTTTGTGGGAAAACCGCGCCCTCGTGCGGATGGTGCTGTCGTCTCCGAACGGCCCCTCCTTCGGCTACCTCGTCGACGAGCTCGCGGAGCGCGTGCGCAAGAACGTCGAGGCGTGGCTGACCCACGGCGTCGAGGTGGGGATCTACAGAAAAGAAATCGACCGCGCCGTGGTTGCCTCGCTGATGTCCGGCGCCTACGACCGCCTCGCGAGGGAGCTCGTGCGGCGCAGCGACAAGCCCGACATCGCCGCCTGGTGTGAAGAGGCCCTGGCGCTCTTCACGAGGGGGCTGCTCGTCCCCGAGGCGCTCTCCAAGGCCCCCGCGCACAAGCCCCGAGTGGCTGACCGCCCGGTCAAGATTCCCGCCACTTCCAGTCACGAACGCCCCGTCCGATCGCTTCAGGTCGCCCCTCCGCGCGGGAAACGCGGGGGGCATCGCCCGAGGACTCCATGAGCACGCCGCACTCTCCCCACCACATCGCGCCGTCCACCCAAACCCCCAGCGCAGGCGGTCGTCGCATCGTCGCGCCGATCCTCGCCGTGGTGACCTTCGTGGGCCTCGGTGGCCTTATCGCGCTGCGCGTGACGCAAAAGCTCGACGAGCGCGCGGCGATGGAGTCGGCGGGCGGGCAGAAGGCCGCCGAGACCGCGCACGCCGCGAGCCCGGTGGTGCGTCCCCAGCCCCTGCGTTGGCGCCCGGTGGTGCCGATCACGGGCACGCTCTCCGCAATCCAAGAGGCCGACTTGGGCTTCAAGATGGGCGGTCGTCTGGCGAACGTGCGTGTGAAAGAGGGCGAGCACGTGCGCGCGGGCGCTGCCCTCGCCTCCCTCGACTGCGGCGAGGCCGGCGCGCAAGCCTCGG
>CAYLJT010000401.1:0-7911 GCA_964383995.1 uncultured Polyangiaceae bacterium | reverse complement strand
GCGGCGAGGGCACCGCCGAAAATGAAGCCCCGGGACTCGATGCCGACCACGACGTCGATGTGCTCGCCGATGAAGCGCTCGGCGAAGAGATCGAGCGTGATGTGAAACGCTCGGGGATTCGCCAAGAGGGGCGTGATGTCCTTGAACAGGATGCCCGGCTTGGGAAAATCCGGTACGTCGCGCAGATTGGACTCGAGGAACGCGAGGGCGTGGGCCGAGGGGAGCCTGTCGTGGTCGAACATGGCCGCGCAGGGTAGGCCATGCGCGAGGCGACGAGAACCGTAGGGTTTTGGTCAGCGAACCGTGAGCGGACGCGCGGGCGCGATGGACATGCGGTGATCTTCGAACGCGACCCGCGCGCGGCCCTCGGGGACGGTCACGGCGCCCGCGAGATCGAAGCGCAGTGGCACATCGATGACCGTAGGCAACGCGCTTTGATCCAGGCGCGCGCGCACGGCGAGCACACCGAAGACCTCGCGTGCTTCGCCGACGGGGGCTGCGAGGTGGACGCCGGGGGGCAGCGGGATGCGCACGTCGATCGTCGCCGGGCGGCCCAAATCGTGGCGCAGGCGCAGGCGTAGGGGGTGCACGCGGCCCGCGATCGGCGCCTTGGGCCACTCGCTGTCGAGGTGCACGGGGGAGCCCTCATCGGCGGGCACCCGCGACCAGGGACGAATGACCACGCGCTCCAGGCGGGCGACCACGCCTGCGCCCTTGGCCTCGATGCGCACGTCCTCGGCGCCCGACGCGATGGGCAGCACGACCTTCGCGCTCGGACCAACGGCCACGCTCTGCTCGAAGCCATCGGCCGTGACCACGACGGAGATGGGCCCTTCGGAGGAGGGAGCCGCGGGCGAAAAAGCGAAGAGCGCGCGCACCGCGCTGCGGGTCGCGAGGGAGCCACCGTAGCCCCCGAACGAATCCCGTTGCACCACCAACCAAGCGAACAAGGCCGCGGGCGAGGCGGGGCTCTTGACGCCCATCACCGACGCGCGAAGGAGCGCCGCGTAGACCACCGCGCGGGGCGCACGCAGCACGGAGTCCACGCCGTCGAGGGCCACGTAGCCCGCTGCATCCACGCGGGTCAGCTCGGCGAGGCGAGCGCCCAGCGTGAGGGCTTGGGCCCTTCGATGGGGCCGCTCGGCGAGGGCCAACACGGCCCGCGCGTAGGCCAATGGATTCTCCGACTCGCGAACGCGCGCCAGCGTGTCCGAGACAAATGCCTCCCAACACGCGAGCACGACGCCGCTTACGGGCGCAGGCTCGGCGTCGAGACCTTCGAGCCCCACCTCCAACGTGGGTCCCTGCGGGGGACATGTGCTCTCGCTACGGAAGATGCCCTCGTCGATCGCGGAGAGCCAAGGCCGGACGCGGGCCGCGGAGAGCGCCGTGGTGGGCACCTGCGAGGCGCTCGACGCGTAGGCCGAAAGCCGACCGAGCGCGCGACGGCGCACGTCCCTCGCCTGCTCGACCAGCGTCGAAGCCTCGCCGCCTTCGGCCACGGCCCAGCGCTCGATCCGTCCGCCAACCTCGACGGCGTCGGCGAGGGCCGCGGGGGAGCCCAGAAGATCGGGCTCCATGGCTTCGAGGGCGGCCGCGAAGAGCGCGCGCTGACCGCGCTCCAACACGAGCCACGGTTTGCCCACGCGTTGGGCGCTGCCCGGGGGAATTTGCACCGAGAGCTGCCCCTCGTCGGCGACCCACGACGAGGCCCCCACGGTGACGACTTCGCCCGCGGAGATCACGTCCCACTCGTGGTGCAAACGATCGCTCGGTAGGCCCGCAGCCTTGGCTTCGACATCGAGCCACGCCGTGCCCGAGGTGGTCGCGCGGACCCGCGCAGTGACCCGCGCGACACCGCCCGCGCTGACCTTCACGCGTTGGCTCGCCTGCTTCGGATCGACGAGCTTTGCCGCGCCAAACACGCCCAAGCTGACGTCCGCTTCGATGGGCTTTTCGCTGCGATTGCGCACCAAGAGCGGCACCTCCAGCTCGTCCTTTTCGACCCAACGCGCGCCGAGCTCGACGCGCACCGAGAGAGGCAACGACGCGGCGACGTCGACGTTGGTGACCGCGGGCCGCGCGCGATCGGGTGCTCCCACGATCGCGACACGCCACGTGGTCTCCGCGTCGCCGAGGGGCACGGTGAGGCGCACGTGGCCCCGCTCGTCCGTGCGCACGGGCGGCAAAAATGCGCCCTTTCCCCGGGAAATTCCGCCGGATCCGCGGGTGCCGATGCCGCCCAGGCCGATGCCCTCGCCGCGACCGCCCCCGCCCGAGCCGAAGCCGCTGAGGCCGAGACCGCCTGCGCCGCCGAGCTCGGTGCCGGTGAGCTCTTCGAAGAGCATGCGCCAGGCGTCCACCGTGGCGTCCGCGACCTCCATGTCGAAGCGCGCGTCGACGATGCGATCCTCTTGCACGGCGACGGCGTAGGGCGTGCCCGAGCGCAGCACGCGCGCAAAGGGATCACACACGTCGTCGCCGGTGTTGATGCGGCGATCGGGGCCCGGCGAGCACAGCTCCAGGTTTCGCGCGACCGTCACGAAGGGGATGATGGGCCCGCGCCGCTTCGTGAATTGGATCGTGCCGCCCCACGGATCGAGGAGGTTTTCGTCGGTCAAACGGCCCTCGCGCACGATGCGCCGCAGCATGGCGTTGGGATCGGTGAGCGCCGGCTCATCGGGATCGAGCATGCGCTCGCGACGAAACGAGCGCACCTCGTTCAACACGCGAAACACCTTCACGCGCGTGATGCGGTGGGCGACGTTGTCGAAGGTCACCTGGGGATCGATCGTGAATAGATCGCTCAGCGCGAGGGGCTCACCACCGGGCGTGAGGGGCGGCTCGGACATGGCCGCGGTCACCAACGTCATCAGCTCCGGGTTCCAGGTCATGGAGCCGTTCGGGCCCGCGCGCCGCACATCCCGCAAGCGCTCGGGGGACGAGCTGGCTTCGAAAACCGCGCCTTCGAGGGAGCGCACCACCGCCGCGAAACCGTCGCGCAAGGTGGGCGCGAGAGCTCCCCCCGGATCGTTTTGAGGTCCAAGCAATACCCGCGAGCGCCCCGCGAGCTCCGCGCGCAAAACGCTCATCAAGGCAGGATCGCCCTCCAACATGCGATCGCAGCGAGCCGTATCGACCCCCACGTCGTCGCACAGGTTCGAGCGCGTATCGAGGTAGCGAAGGCCCTCCACGTGCCCCCCGCCCCGAGCGTCGATGATCATCGCGGCCACCGTGCCCGCGAGCCCTGTGCCGTGTTCATCCGCGAGGGCCACGTCGATCTCGACGGACCCGCCCGGCACCGCGCGGCCCCCGACGACCTTCGCGTCGAGCCGCGGCAACACGGCGGGCACCACGAGGATGGAGCCTCCCACGGTACGCGCAGGCTTCCCGAGCACGGGCGAGGCGGCCCCGACATCCCACGGGCCGAAGGCGCCCTTCGGGATCGGCACCGAGCCGCGGCCATCGGCAGGCAGCCACGTGCTCGTCGACAGGGCTCCGCGCTCGGCGGCCATCAGCACGCTCCAGGGGCCGGTGCCCTTCTTGCCGCCAGCAGCCGTCGAAACCAGGGCGATTTCCGCAGCCTTTCCAGCGCGGACGAGGGGCGCGCTGGGCACGAGCAAGGTGGTCGCGTCGCGGTCCACCGCCACACACGGCTCGAAGGGGTCGTCACGCCCGGCGAGCGCGGCCACCTCACCCTGCCAACGCACGACGACCGCTGCCGCGACCCCCCCCGCGCAAGGTCCGACATTTCGCAGGGCCCCCACCTCCTGCGGAGCGTCCCAGGTGACCTCGGCCTCACCGTAGGCATCGGTCTTCACGCGCGCGTCGAGGCCATCCCCTTGCAGCGTAAATTCGGCTGAAATTCCCTTGTTTCGTCGATCGCGCACGCGCAGCAAAAGCCGTTGCGATACGCCCGGCACGAGCACCCCGGCCTCCGGTAAGAGCTCGAGCGAAATGGCCCTCGCCTCGACCGCCACGACGCTCGTCGCGGACAGCTCGTGGCCATCGGCCGTGGCCCGCGCCACCATCGTGAGCGTCGTGCCGATGCCCGCGACGACGGTCGTCGGCGCATCGAAATAGCCCTCGATTTCCCCGGCAAAATCCGTGTTCTTGAGGATTGACGCCTGCTCCCATGCGACGCGCTCGTCGGGGGGCTCGACGCCCTTCGGTCCCACCCAATAGCGGACCGGTACGTTGGCCAGAGGGCGATCGGACGCATCGCGCAGGCGCACGCGAAACAGCGCGCGATCCCCTGCGAGCACCTGCGACTCGACCCAATACGCTTCCAACGTGGGCGTCGCGGGGGTCTCTTCGCGTTGGGTGAGCGTGACCGACGACTCGACGCCGTAGGCCGCGTCCCCGAGCGGCCGCGCGAAGAGCGACCACGTGAGGCTCGGCTCCTCCGTGAAGGGAATGGGAAGACGCGTCTGCGCGGTGCCCGCGGCGTCCGTGCGCAGGGTCGTGCTGAAGCGGCGAACGCCGCCCTCGGTGAGCCCCACGTCGACGGGCGTGTCGGGCTCGGGCTCGCCGGTCACTTCGTTGGTGACGGTGACCCACGCGGATGTCTCCCCGCCGGGGACGACGCGCAGCTCGGGCACGTGGAGCGCGACACGGAGCGTGGCCCCGCGGCTAATCTCATAGGTCCTCGTGCGCTTGTGATCACCATGACGCACCCCCACGAGCAGCGACAAAGTCTGGGGAGGGCCCGGCGGCACGGGCAAATCGAGGTGCAAGCGGCCCGTCGCGTCGCTCGTCGCGCGCACCGGTGGCGGAGCCTTGGAGAGGCCCGGTCCCAAGCTCTCGGGGTCCCAAACGGCCTCGACCACCGCCCCTTCAAGGGGGGCGAGGCTGGTCACGGTGGGATAACCAAACACCTGAATTTGTAGCGGCAACGCGCCCCCGGGCGGGGCGCTCGCAGGCATGTGCAAAAACAAATCGAGCCCCCGCGCCGCTGGATCCTTCGAGGTCGACGCGGCGTCCGACGGGGGGATCAGAAAGACAACCATGGTCGCGACGAGCGCAAAGAGACGGAGCTTTCGCCAGGGCATGGGGCATGGGACACCAGAATGCCAGTTGGGTTCCAGCGGATGATGGACCAAACACGAAGTCTCGAAGAGCCCGGCTTGTCGCGCAACAGCGCAAAACTACACAGGCATCCTCCGAAGCAAAGGAGGCTTGGCGGACCAACATGCCTATGACAATGACCCTGATGGCCGGGCTCGCTTCGCTTGGTCGAAGCTGGTAATGTCTTTTTCTCCATGGCCGACCGTGTCATCGCCGCCCACGAGAGCCCCGAAGATGCCCGCTTCGATAGGCTCTTTCGCCCCACATCGCTCGACGAGTACATCGGTCAAACCAAGCACCGTGACAATCTCAAGGTGTTCGTGGCAGCGGCCCGAAAGCGCGGCGAGCCCCTCGACCATGTGCTGTTGTCGGGTCCGCCCGGGCTCGGCAAAACCACCTTGGCGGCCATCCTCGCCAAAGAGATGGGCGTCACGATGCACGCGACGAGCGGCCCCGCGATCGAGCACAAGGGCGCTTTGGCGGGCCTCCTGACGAAGCTCGAAGCGCACGACGTCCTCTTCATCGACGAGATTCACCGCCTCTCACCCGTCATCGAAGAGAGCCTTTATCCTGCCATCGAGTCGTTCCAAATAGACATCATGACAGGCGAGGGCCCCTATGCGACGACGATCCAATTGGCCCTCAAGCCATTCACGTTGGTCGGCGCGACGACCCGCACAGGCCTGCTCACGGCGCCCCTTTTGTCGCGCTTTGGCTATGTGATGCGCCTCGACTACTACCCTGTCGACGAGCTGAAGGCCATTGTCCTGCGCAGTGCGCGCCTGCTCGGCGTGCCCATCGAGGCCGAGGGCGCCCGCGTGATCGCCGAGCGCTCGCGGGGGACGCCGCGCGTGGCCAATCGCTTGTTACGCCGGGTGCGCGATTTCGCGGAGGTCATCGGCGGAGGGACGGTCACGGCGGCAATCGCTCAAACGACCTCGGACCGCTTGGAGGTGGACGCCGCGGGGCTCGACGCCATGGATCGCCGGCTGCTCGAGGTGATTATCGAGCACTACGATGGAGGCCCCGTGGGAATTGACACCCTCGCCGCCGCCTTGAGTGAGCCGCGTGACACTGTGGAGGACGTCTACGAGCCCTACCTCTTGCAACAAGGCTTCTTGGGGCGCACCCCACGGGGCCGCGTCGCCACCCGAAGGGCCTTTGAGCACCTGGGAAAAAAAGCACCGCAGCGCGCGCCCGAGGCCGACCCCCAAGGCGACCTCTTCGGAGATGGCCTGTGAGTCTTGGTCTGTGAACTTACGAAAATAGCATCCAAGCAAACGCGCAGAAAACACTGTAGAATAAGGCGTGCCCTCTGCTCCCCCCGTGCTCGTCGTGGACGACGACGCGGTAAGCCGCATCCTGTTGCGGCAGGCCCTGGTAGATGCCGGCCTGCCAACAGCCATTGTCACCTCGGGTGACCAGGCACTGGAATGGCTTGCGGACAAGGTGCCTTCGCTGGTGCTGCTCGATTTGAACATGCCGGCGCCCGACGGCTTTGAGGTGTTGCGCTCCATCCGGCTCGATCCACGGCACGAAGAGGTGCCTGTCGTGGTGTTGACCGCGCTCGACTCGGACGCCGATGTGGCGCGCGCTTTCGAGCTCGGCGCCGACGACTTCATTCGAAAGCCCTTTCGACCCGTCGAGCTGCTGGCCCGCATCAAGAGCCAACTTCGCATGCGCGAGTACGTGCTCGAGCTGGGTCAAAAAGAGCGCGACTCGAACATCGTCCTCGAGATCACGCAGGCCCTCGCATCCTCCCTCGATATCCGCACCATCCTCTTCACGGTCGTGCGACGCATCGCGGAGGTGGCGCGCGTCGATCGTTGCAGCATCGTGCTCGTGCGCGATCAGGGCGACGTGGGCTACGTGGTCGCGGCGAGCGACGATCGGGACCTCTACGACCTGCCCATCGATGTCGACAAATACCCCGAAATTCGAAGGGTTTTGACGACGGGACAGCCGCTCATCATTCCCGACGTCGCGTTCCACCCCATCCTCGACGTGGTGCGCGCGGACCTGCCGACCCACGCGTTTCGCTCCCTCGCGATCCTGCCGATGACCTTCGAAGACAGGCCTCTCGGCGTGCTGTTCTTGCGGGGGCACAACCCCATCGCGCTCGGCGATCACGAGCTGTCCCTCGCGCGAACCATCACCAACGCGACGGCCATCGCGCTGCGCAACGCGCGCATGCTCCAGACCCTGCGCAACGAGACGCAAAAGAGCACGTCGGCCCGCTTCGAAGCCGAACAGCGCTTGAAGCTTCTGGAGCGGTACGTCGATTTCTTCAACGCCTCCGCCGACGGCATCGTGGTGCTCGACGCCGAAGGGCAGGTGCTGTTCTCGAATCCCAGGGCGCGGGAGCTCTCGGCGCGCACCGAGGACGAAATCCGCGAGGCGCCCTTTGGCGACATGCTGGAGGCGGCGGATCACGAGCGCTTCCGCAAGATGTTCGAGCGCGCGGCGGCGGGCGGCACGCCGCCAGCGTTCGATCTTGCGCTGCGTCCGCCGCGCGGAAACAACGTCACCCGGATCGTGAGCGTGAGCCTTGGGCGCGTGCTGCGCGACGACAAAGCGGTGCTCGTAACCTTGCGCGACGTGACCGAAGAACGCGCGACGGCCACCGAGCTCGCCAAGACGAAGAACTTCTTGGAGCGCGTGATCGACAGCTCCGTCGACGCGATCATTTCCTCGGACTTGCGCGGCAACGTGCTGCTCTTCAACCGCGCGGCGGAGCGCTGCTACGGCTACGACGCGCGCGAGGTCGTGGGGCGGCTGAACGTGCGCGAGCTGTACCCGGCGGGGACGGCGAAAGACGTCATGCGCCGCATCGTCGGCCCCGAG
>CAYLJT010000400.1:0-7913 GCA_964383995.1 uncultured Polyangiaceae bacterium | reverse complement strand
GCCGACGGGAGCTCGCCGTAGATGAGCAAGTAGGCCGTCTCGACGAAGCTCGCCTGCTCGGCGAGCTGCTCGATGGGGTAGCCGCGGTAGCGAAGGATGCCCTTTTCGCCGTCCAAAAACGTGATTCCGCTCGTCGTCGATGCGGTGTTCATGAACGCTGGATCGAGGACGACGTAGCCCGTCTTGGCGCGCAACGACTGGGCGTCGATGGATTTTTCGCCCTCCGTTCCAACCAGGATCGGAAGCTCCACTTCCTGATCCTTGTCACCACCTTTGAGGGTCAAAATGGCCCGCTCTTGCACGCGTCCTCCGTCGTTTTGCTTGCGGGCTCGCGCCCGGTTGTATCTCGCCGCGCGCAATTGCCGCAGCGCGCCAGAAACTAGCACGGCCCCCTTTCCAGGGGCACCGGGGTTCTTTCGGAGCGCGCCGAGCGTGGGCTCCCTTCGCATCGAAGCTCTGGTAGTAGCCCGAAGGTCATGCCCGTGCCGAAACGCGCTGGACGCCTCGCGGACCACCCTCTCGCCGCAGAATTTGCCGACGTCGTGCATCGCATCCACCGCCGCTATGCGGCCGAAGTGGTGGCGGCCTTCGATCTTTGCCCGCACCTCAAGGACGTCGAGACCGGCTTCGGCGAGCTCACCGTCGTCATCGACTCGAACCTCGACACTGACCTTTTGCTCACCATCGCGCGGGGCGCCTCGGTCAGCGTGAGCCACGTGATGTATCCGCTCTACGACGGCCCCTCGAAGCCCTTCGAGCGCTTCGCGAGCGCGACCCTCGCCACCCTGCGCAAGACCTCGCGCTCGGCGCCGGTGATGGCCGTTTTTCACCCGGAGATGTCGGGGGACACGGTCAACCCGTACAGGCTCGTCGGCCTGCTTCGCCACGCGCCCGATCCCTTCGTGCAATTCGTGCCCGATGGTCTGCACCAAGGGGGCACCGTGATGAACGGCATGGCCGAGCCCGGGGTCGACAACGCGGAGCGCAACTACCAGCATTTGATGCCCGCGCTCATTGAGCGCTTGCTCGCCGCGCAGGCCTCGATCAAGGCCGACCGCGACGCGAGCTACGCGCCGTTCTTGGCCGCGTTCGCCGCCATCTGACGCTGCAAAACCAGGGGCATCACGTAGGGGAAGCCCACGGTGAGCGTGTCCACGTTGGGATCGATCTGCCCAGCGAGCCAGAACATCATGACCACCGCGCGCTCGACGTAGAACCAACCCTCGGGGTACTCGAACGAGCGAAACAGCTCTTGAAGCTCGTCGCGCGTCGCGTCGGGTCGCGCGAGCCGTTCGAGCTCTTCGGGCTTGGCGCGCATCAACGCCCCGGCCGATCTGTCCGAGACACGCAAGAGCTTCTGAAAATAGGCCACCACCGTGCGCTCCATCAGCGCTTCGTTGCCCCCTTCGGCGACGAAGCCCATGCGACGAAAGCCGCGCAGCACCGCGGCGTCGTTCTTCGCGAAGAAGCCCTCCAAGATCTCGATCATGCCTTCGATCAGATCGTCGCTCGCCTCGCAGATGGCCCCGAAGTCGAGCACCACGAGGCGTCCTCCGCCGGCGCCGGCGCGCGGATCGTCCTTCGGAAGCGCCTCGACGAGGAAGTTTCCCGGATGCGGATCGGCGTGAAAATAGCGGTCCAAAAACAGCATTTTGTAGAACGCTTGCACGAGCTTCACGGCCACGCCTTCGGGGGAGACGCCCTGCTTCTTCAGCTCGTCGATGCGCGTGATTTTGATGCCCTCCATGAACGACATCGTGAGCACGTCGCGCGTCGTAAGCTCGTGGATCACCTCGGGCACGACCACCGCCGGATCGTCGGCGAAGTTCTTCCCCACGCGCTCCATGCACGCGGCTTCGTGCAGGTAGTCGGTCTCGCGGCGCAACAGATCGACGAGCGCGGCGTGCACCCGTTCGAGCTTCGCGACGGGCACGAACCGCTTGTAGATGAGCAGCGCCACGTGCACGACGCGCATGTCGATGGCGATCACATCGCGGATGCCTGGATAGAGGACTTTGACCGCAAGCTTGCGACCATCGTGGGCGTGCGCGATGTGCACTTGGCCGAGGGACGCCGCGGCCACAGGCACCTCCTCGAAGTCGCGGAACAGCTTGCTGAGCGGCGCGCCGAGGCTCGCTTCAAGAGCCCGCGCGATGGGACCGAAGCGGTGCGGTGGCACCTGATCCTGAAGTTGCTCCAGCTCCTTGGCGTAGGAGCGCGGCAGAAAGCCGCCCATGATGCTGAGCACCTGCCCGAGCTTGATGTACACCCCGCGGAGCCGCAGCATGCTGCGTAGCAAGCGCTTCGCATTGCGCGCGTCGATGCGCTTTCGTCGCCCCCGGAGATACGTCGCGGCGCCCTCCACACCGCGCAGCACCCGCGCCAGCGCGAGGTGCCAAAGGTAGCTACTAAGAATGGTCCCCAACACGAGCAGCGCTCGGATGAGGCGGATGGTGAGGACCATGGGCCCGCGCATGGTAGCGCAGGCCCGCGGTACCTCGAACGCTAGGCTCAGGCCATCGCGTCTTTGATGGCCTTGATGGGCCGCGCGCGGACAGACTTGCTGGCCGGCTTGGCGGGGAAGGTCATCGGGGCCTTGGTGAAGGGGTTGACGCCCTGACGGGCTTTGGTGGCGGGCTTCTTCACGACGCGGAACTTCGCGAAGCCAGGCATCGTGAACGTGCCGGACTTCTTCAGCTCCTTGTAAGCAACCTCGGCGATAGCTTCGAGGATCGCCTTGACCTGCTTGCGGCTCGTGTCCTCAACACCTTCAACGATGGCGTTGATGAGAGCGCTCTTGCTCATGGAAGCAGCCTTCTTCGTTTCAGCTTTCTTAGTCGTCGTCGCCATGGACGTATCCTCCCAGCGGTAAAACTTGGCGCGTTCTTGCGCCTTTCTGGCGGGAAACAATCACAACGCGCGTTCCAGATCCAGCACCTAATTTCGGCGAAGGCCCATGGAACGAAGGGGATTTGGGGTCCGGGCGCCGTTCTGGGCCCCTCCAAACCCTAGGGAACTATCCGCAAGGCAAATTGTAACCAATCAAAATTACAGGGATATTTCCCAGACAATCACTTTCCCGCCCGGGCCCCCGGCGGTCCCTTGTCTTCGCTGATCGAAATCGTCGCCATGGACTAGGATCCCCCGAATGTCGTTTTTTCGCTCCGTCTTCGCCGTTCTCGTTGGACTTTCGATCGCATCGGCCATTCCGAGCGTGGCAGAGGCCGCGACGCCGAAGGAAAAACAGGAAGCGAAACAGCTCGTTTCCGACGCGAAAAAGGCGATCAAAGGGGGCAGCTTCGACGACGCCGTCGCGAAGCTTCGCCGCGCCGACGAGCTGGATCCATCGGCGGCAACGAAGGTCGAGCTGGCCAACGCGTTGGCGCAGTCGAAAAAATTGATCGAAGCGACCCAGGTTTTGCGCGCCGCGATCGAACAGGGCACGGGCGGCGCGTGGGCCGAAAAGAAGGCCGCGGAGGCCGCGCAGAGCGCCTTGAAAGAGCTGGAACCGCGCATCCCTTGGCTCGCTGTCTCGGTCGAAGGTCCGCCCGAGAGCGCGGTCAAAGTGAAGGTGGACGGCAACGACGCGGAGCCCGGCATGGAGGCGCCCGTCGATCCCGGTGAGCACACCGTGAGCGCCGAAGCCGAAGGCTATGAGCGCGCGGAAAAGCAGGTGAAGGTCGCCGAGGGTAAGCACGAGGCCGTGAAGCTCACGCTGACCAAAATCGAGACGACCCCTGCGCCGGCCGCGGCAAGCGACGATGGTGGGGACATCTTGCCCGCAGCGATCGCGTTCGGTGTGGGCGGAGCCGGCGTCGTCGTGGGCTCGATCTTCGGCATCATGGCCATTTCGCAGACCGGCAGCGTGAAGGATCAATGCAACGACTCGGGCGCCTGCCCCAAGGATCAAGCGAGCGATCTCGACTCCGCGAAGACCAGCGGCACGATCTCGACCATTGGCTTCATCGTCGGCGGCGTGGGCATCGCGACGGGCGTCGTGCTGTTGGTGCTCGGGGGCGACGCGCCCGCCAACGCTTCCCTGCAAGCCGAGGCCGGCCCGGTCACCGTGACGCCCTTCGTGGGGGTCGATCAGGCGGGTGTCGTAGGCCGTTTCTAGCGCTCGCCCCAGCGGCGCTTGGTGGTCAGGCCGAGCAACATGAGGGGCTCTTCGGAGCGGCGAAACTCGATCAGATCGCCGAAGCGCACGACGCTCTTGTTGGTGGGCCCATCGAAGAACAAAAGCCCGTCGTGGATCTTGCTGCGCACGCTGAGCGTTTGCCCGGGCTCGACCAAGGCGTGGCGCAGTTGGTAGTGCTCGCCGTGCGGCGTGTAGGGCTCGCGCACGACAAGCTGCAAGCGCTGCGAGCGAAGGGGCAACACGCGTCCCCCCGCGGAGCGCTGGGCGGCCGTGGAGCCGGCCGCCGGACCTATCCAAAACCCGCTTGATTTCTGCTCTTCTTCGATTTGTCCGAGACGCACGATGTAGCGCGTCGTGGCAGCCGGTGAGGCGTGGCAATAGAGCGCGTCGTTGAGCACGCGAGCCGCGACCACGCGGCCCGCAACCGACACGCTCATGCGTGACAGCAACGTCGGCTTGAGCTCGCCGGCGAGGGCGCGGCCGATCAACGCTTCGAGCTCACCGCGCTTGCCGTCGCGAGCACCGCAGAAGAAGCCCACCGACGACGATGGTGCGCTGTTGACGCCGAGCACCGGGATATCGGGCACACCGTGGGATGCCGCGAGCAGCGTGCCGTCGCCACCGACCGAGATCACGAGATCCGCTTTGGGCACGGTTTCGCCCGGCTTTTTCAGGCGAATCACCTCTGCGCCCAGGCGCTCCAGGGCCTTGTCGACCGCGGCCACCGTGCGCATGTGCTCAAGGTGAGTCTTTCGCACGCGGGCGACCGTCGGGTCTTTGCGATCGACGAGATCGACGAAGTGCGCGTCCTGTTTTTCTTCGACCCACAGGCCATAGGTCGTGCGTTTGATCGCGAGGACCACGCGCGGCCGTTTGCTCGCCGCGCCAGCCTTCATGGGAGCTCCGCGAGGCGACGCAGACCAAGCTCGGTCTTGGCGTCGTCGAGCTTGCCTTCGCGGCAAAGCGCGAGGGCCTCATCGATGGGGAGGACCACGATCACGGCGTGGCGCTCGAGGGCCGAGCCGTCTTCGGTGGGCGTGGCGACGGTGCTCGGATCGACCTCGACGTGAAAGAAGAAGTGCCGCTCGCCGATGATGCCCGGCGCAGGAAACGTTGGAGGTCCAAGGGTTTTCATGGCGTCGGCGGGCACGTCGAGGCCCACCTCTTCGAGCAGCTCGCGCGCGGCGCAACGTTGCAAACCTTCGGAGCTGCGCTCGTCGAGCTCGACGAGCCCCGCCGGCAGCTCCCACAGTTGACCGAGGTCGTCGCCCTCCGGGATGGGCCACGCTTCGCGCGGGCGCAGCGCCACCGCGGGGCGCACCGCGGAGCGCAAGTAGACATGCCGCACGCCGTTCACGCGATAGTGGGGCGCGATGATCACCGCATCGAGGCGCTCGCGCACGGCCGTGTCGTAGCTGAACGGCGCGCTCGTCGTGCCATCGGGGTAGCGCGCCGAAAAGCGCCGGTAGTAGAGGCGCATGAAGGCGTCGGGCTCGCCGGGGCCTCGTTCGCGCTGTTCGAGCAGAGAGAGCGTGATCCGTGGCAAGGGAGGCAGCGGCATCGGCGGGCGCAGCATAAAGCCCTAGGGGCGCCAAAGCACGCCGCGTAAACGCAAAGGCGCCCTCGATCGCGCGAGCCGAGGTCTGACATCGGCCCAAAAGACGCGGTCTGTCATTGCTTACCGGCCGCAAGCCGCGTTAACGGTTTCTGCCATGAAACGTGCGATCCATGGCGGTGTGCAGCGCGTCCCCTGGCTGCTCGGTGCGTTGGTCGGGCTCGCGACCTTGTTGCCTTTCGGCGTGGCGGAAAATCAGGCGGTGGCCGATCCGCCGGTCAAGATCGACGCCAAGGCGCTCACAGCACGCATCGGCTCGAAGGCCGAGCCGGACGTGGTGGCGGCCCTCGGCGAGGTGCGCACGGCCGGCCCCGCCGCGGCGGCGCTCGTCGCGCCCATCGAGAAGCTGCTCGCGGACGGCGCCACGGTCGGTGTCAGCAAGGCGGCCATCGATGCCCTCGGGGCTGTGGGCAAGCCCACGTCAAGCGCGGCCCTGCGCCCCTATTTGAGCCATCGCACGCCCGATCTGCGGCGCGCCGCGGTGCGCGCGCTGGCCAAGACCAAGGGGCCCGACGCCGTCGCTGCGCTTCGAGATGGCCTGAAGAGCATGGATGGCCAGGTCCGGGGCCTCTCCGCTTCGGGCCTCGGCGCGATGGGCGCCAAAGAGGCACTGCCCGATCTGTTCGTCGGCCTCGACCGCGGCATCGTCGAAGGCGCCTCGGCTGTGGGCCAGTTGTGCAGCGGCGCGGACTGCAACAAGCTGCTTGGCTATTTGGGCAAACTGCCCTTCGACGTGATGACGAGCGGCATCGATCCCATCCTGTTTCGCGAGCCCTCGCTGGGCGAAGCGACGGAGATGTCGGTGGTGGGCACCGTCCGCGAGCTGGGCACACCCGAGGCCGGGAAGTACCTGAATGACGTTTTGCAACGTTGGCCCGACAGCCGCTCTGCAAAGGTAAAGAAGGCCCTCGAAAGTGCCGTCCAATCGATTCCAGGGGCCCAGGGAGGCTGAAATGAAGCTTACGCGTTGTTTGGGCCTTGTGCTTTGTGTCAGTGCCTTTGGCTGCGGAGGTGGCCAAACGCAAGGGGCGCCCTTCGACCCACGCTGGAGCGATGACGGCGGCGTCGCCGTGGGGGCTTTGCAGCAAAAGCTGATGTCGAAGCCCGTGCCGACAGGCGCCAACGTGGCTATTGGCGTGGTCGACAAGAACACCCTGGTGGGCGTGTCCCTCGACGGGGGCAGTCCCTGGACCTTCAGCCACGCCCTGGATCATCGGCCGGTGATCGCGGGCAGTGTGGTGGTGGGCGAGGGCTCGGGCGAGGTCTTCGCGCTGAATGCCAGTAACGGCAAACTGCTCTGGAAACGCGAGGCCGGTGGCCTTTTGCGGGGCGCGGGGGACGACGGTAAGACAACCGTCGTGTCGCTGATGTCCACCACGCTCAAGGGCACGACGGTGCTGGTGATCGCGCGGGACGGGACGGTCGTCCGCCAAATCGAGGACGAAAACGAGGCCATCGGCGTCCCTTGGGTGATCGACGGCTTCGTGTTTTTGCCCTGGCAAAAGCAATACATCTCCATCTACGACACCGAGCTCGGCACGGAGAGCGCGCGGGCGATCATCCGCCACCAGACGAGCCGCGTCGTGGCCCGGGGCGGCGCGCTGTTTTTTGGCGAAGAGAGCGTGACGCGCTTCGACGGGCAAATTCGCATGTCCAGTCAGGACAAAGCGTCCACCATGACGCTCCCCAAGAAGGAGCTGCCTGGAAATCCCAAGTGGCTCGGACCTGGAAACGATCCCCAGGCCATCACCTCCGGCGCGCGCGATCGCATTCGGCTCTACGCGCGGCCCAAGGCCACGGGGCCGATCGGCGTGGAAGGTGGCACCTACACAGCGACCTACCTGTCCATCGCGGTCGGCCTCGACGCGACCGACGCGCACCTCGTGTGGGCGTACACCGGCAAGGCGCCCTTCATTGGCGGCTACGCCTACACGGGCGGCGTGGCCCTGTGCGACGAGAACGGCGACGTGCGCTTCGTGGATGGCAAGACCGGCGCCCTGGCAGGTCAGGTCTCGCTGGGTAAGAAAGTACAGAGCTGCGTGGTGCAGGCCGACGGAATCACCAAGACGGCCCCCGCCAGCGCGCCGTTGTCTGCCCAATTGGTCGAGGCGGTCGCCCTGCGCGATTCGGAGCACGTGACCATCCAAAAGCTGCTCTTGG
>CAYLJT010000399.1:0-7917 GCA_964383995.1 uncultured Polyangiaceae bacterium | reverse complement strand
GCCCACGGGCGCTCTGGATCATGCCACGGGTATCAAGGTCCTGGAGGTCATCGAGCGGGTCAACCGAGAGCTTCACACGACGACGGCGGTCATCACCCACAACGCGGTGATCGCCGGGATGGCCGACCGCGTGATTCGCTTCGCCGATGGGCGTGTCGCCTCCGTCGAAAAAAACGCTTCAAAGCAGCCCCCGGAGCAGTTGCGATGGTAAGGGCCCTCGACCGCAAGCTCTTGCGCGACCTCGCGCGCATGAAGGGTCAGGTGGCCACCATCGCCCTGGTCGTCGCCTGCGGTGTGGCGACCCTGCTGACCTTCGTGGGGGCCTTCCGGTCTTTGGAGCACGCCCGCGATACCTTCTACGAAGCCACGCGCTTCGCCGACGTGTTCGCGTCCTGCGCGCAGGCACCACAAGATGTCTCGGACAAGCTGCTCGAAATTCCAGGGGTCGCGCAGGTGGACACCCGCCTCCGCGCCGAGGTCACCCTCGACATGCCCCGCGTCGAGGAGCCCATTCGAGGCCGCTTGGTCTCGTGGTCGGGGGCCCTCAACGTGCCCCTCGTGCGGGTCGGACGTGGCATCGAGGCGCCGGACGAGGTGCTCATCGCGGAGGCCTTCGCGAAGGCCCACGGCCTGCGCCCGGGGGACCCTGTCCATGCCATTGTCGACGGTCGTCGCCAGACCTTCCATGTCTCCGGGCTCGCCCTCTCGCCCGAGCATGTGTTCGCCATCGCCCCTGGATCCATGCTGTTCGACGACGCGCGCTACGGCATCTTGTGGGTCGAGCGGCGCACCCTGGAGGCGACCCTCGGGAAAGCAGGCGCCTTCAACGACGTCGCGATCCGGCTCGCCCCCGGGGCGTCGGAGGGTAAGGTCATGGCGGGCGTCGACGCGCTCCTGAAGCCCTACGGCGGCGTGGGCGCGGTCGCCCGCGCGGACCAATCTTCCCACCACTATGTGCAGTTGGAGCTCGAAGAGCTAAAGACCTGGGCCAGCCTGCTCCCGGCCATTTTCGTGGGCGTGGCGGCCTTTCTGCTCAATGTGGTCCTCTCGCGGTTGATTGGCACGCAGCGCGAGCAAATCGCGGCGCTCAAGGCCTTCGGCTACGGAAACCTGCGTATCGCGAGCCATTACCTGCAGATGATCGCGGTCATCGTGGCCATTGGGGCGGTCATCGGGATCTTCCTCGGGCTGTACATGGGAGCCGGTCTGACCGCGCAATACACGCGCTATTTTCGTTTCCCGGGGCTCTCCTACCTGGTCGAGCCTTCCATGTTCGTCGTCGCTACGGCGGTGACCTTCGGCGCGGCTGCGATAGGTGGCCTCGGCGCCGTACGCATGGCGGTCCGCCTGACCCCGGCCGAGGCCATGCGGCCCCCGGCTCCCGTGCGTTACAGGCGCTCGCTCCTCGAACGCATCGGCCTCTCGGGCCTGTTGTCCAACATTGGCCGCATCGTCGTGCGCAACGTCGGGCGGCGGCCGCTCCGCGCGCTGGCCTCGGTGGTAGGCATCGGATTTTCAACGGCGATCATCGTAAACGGGCTGTTCTTCGGCGACGTCCTCGATCTCCTGATCGAGCACCAGTTCTCCAAGGTCATGCGCGAGGACATGACGGTGACTTTTCGCAATCCGGTAGATCTCTCCGCGCTCAACGAGCTGTCCCACGTGCCCGGGGTGCTGCGCGTGGAAGGCAACCGCGTGGTGCCCGTCTCCCTCCGGGTCGGGAACATGGAAAAGAAGGCCGCCATCTTCGCCCAGCGGCCAGGCGCCGAGCTTCGTCAGGTGCTGGGCAGAGATGGGCAGGCGGTGCCGATCCCGAGCGACGGGCTCTTGCTCAGCAGCGCGCTGGCCGACCTGCTGCGCGTGAGGGTAGGCGACGCGATCGACGTGGAGGTCCTGGAAGGCGCGCGGCGCCGGAGGACCGTCGTATTGAGCGGCTTGGTCGACGAAATGTTCGGGCTGAACGTGTACATGCGCTTCGACGCGCTCCATCAATTGCTCGGCGAGCAAGAGGCCCTGTCCTCCGCGCTGCTCGTGGTGGATCCACGGGAGACCACCCACGTGCAGAGCGCCCTCAAAGACATGCCGTTGGTGGCCGGGGTGACCACCCGCGCATCGATCCTCGCCTCGTTCGACAGTATGACCGGGAGCTGGATGTTGCTGGTCTCCACCATCCTGTCGCTGTTCGCCGCCACCATCGCGTTCGGGGTCGTCTACAACACGGCGCGCATCAACCTGGCCGAGCGGGAGCGAGAGCTCGCGAGCCTGCGGGTGCTTGGCTTTACCATCGGGGAGATCACGACCATCTTTGCAGGCGAGCTTGCCACCTTGGTCGTGCTCGGCATCCCCGTGGGCTACCTCATTGGCTATGGCCTGTCGTGGGCCATCGTCACGTCGACGCGCTCCGAAGGCTACCATTTTCCGGTGGTGCTCTCGGGGCAGACGCTGGCGACGGCGACCCTCGTGGTGGGCGTCGCCGGGTTGTTGAGCGCCCTTCTGGTGCGGCGGAAGCTTGACCGCCTCGACCTCGTGGGCGTTCTAAAGACCAGGGATTGACCATGAAATGGCTGCGAAAAGGGCTTACCGTGCTGTTCGTTCTGGGCGCCTTGGCGCTCACGGCCTTGGCCTTTCGGCCGAAGCCCCTTGCCGTGGAGGTGACCACCGTCGTCCGAGGAGACCTCGTGGAGATGGTCGAGGAGCCTGGAAAGACGCGGGTCCGCGAGCGGTTCGTGGTGTCTGCTCCGGTCTCCGGCGATCTCGCGCGCATCGAGAAGAAGCCCGGCGATCCGGTCCAGGTGGGGGACGTCCTGGCGACCATCCGACCCCTGGCACCTGCCATGATGGACGCGCGCACCAAGAACGAGCTGGAAGCTCGGTTGCAAGGGGCGCTGGCGGCCCAGGCCTTGGCGAGCGCGACGGTCGAGAAGGCGCGGGCGGTGAAAGAGTTCGGTGATCGCGAGCTTGCGCGTCTGAAGGAGCTTGCCAACCAAGGCGCGGTGGCCCAGCGCGATCTGGAGAAGGCGGAGCTTGACCTGAAGGTCGCCGACAAGGACGTCAAGACGGCGGCCCTGGCGGCGCACGTCGCGGCCCACGAGGTGGACGTTGCGCGCGCGGCGGTCGCGTCCACAGCGCCTTTGACGCCTGGCGCGGGCACCAAGTCCGAGACATCGTGGGTGGTGCGCTCGCCCCTGGACGGCCGTGTTTTGCGTGTGCTGCAGCCGAGCGCCGGTGTCGTCGCCGCCGGGACGCCCCTCGTGGAGGTCGCCGATCCCGGGGATCTGGAGGTGGTGGTAGGCGTGCTGACGAGCGACGCCGTGCGCGTGGCGAGTGGCGCCCACGCGCGGCTCGAACGCTGGGGAGGTGCGGGCGTGTTGGAAGGTCGCGTGCGCTCGGTGGAGCCGTCGGGGTACACCAAGCTGTCTGCGCTTGGCGTGGAGGAACAGCGGGTCGACGTGGTCATCGACATCGTGAGCCCGGCCGAAATGTGGAGCGCCCTCGGCGATGGCTTTCGCGTGTTTAGCCAAATTACGGTGCACCGCGAGCCCGACACCCTGAAGACCTCGGCGGCGGCGCTATTTCGCGATGGTGACGGCTGGGCGTTGTTCGTGGTGCAAGACGACCATGTGGCCAAGCGGAAGGTGCAGGTGGAGCGGCGAAACGGCGCTGAGGTGGCGTTGACCGGCGTGGAGGCAGGCACGACGGTCGTCAACTTCCCGAGCAAGGAGCTCCGCGATGGCGCGGCCGTGTCCACCCCGTGACGGGCGCGAACGGGCTCGCCGACGCGGCAAGAAAGGCGTAAGGTAGGCGTATGCGCTCTCTTTTTCCAGGCCGTGTGCGCTTCTTGTGGGTGGTCGTCGCGGCCGCGGGAAGTGTCTTGGGCTGCGGCGGCGATGAGACCTCGGGGGCCGCTTGTGGCGACGGTGTTCGAAGCGGCGGCGAGCTTTGCGACGAGGGCGTGGCGAACGGATCACCTGGACATTGCAAGCTCGACTGCAGCGGGATTCCGGCGCAGGTCTCCGTGCGCGGCGATATCCTCCCGTTCCTCAGCGAGGTGGACGGCGAAAGGCTGTCGGGGGCAACGGTCAGCGTCCTCGAACGACCAGACAAGGTGGTGGTCACGGGCGACGACGGACACTTCGAGATCGACGGGCTGGATGAGGGCAGCGACGTCACGCTCGTAATGGAGCACGCCGACTACCATCCCACCCAAACGGCCACGCTGACGCTCGGTCCGCACGGCATCGAGCCCTTTACCATTCAGCCGGTCTCGACGAGCCTCTTCAACGCCATGAAGGCCATCGTGGGGACGCCCCTGGAAGAAGAGAAGTTCTGCGAGGTCGCCTCCACGGTGACTCGCCTCGGTGGTGCCCTGTATGTTCACCTTCGTCAAGGCGAGCCGGGGGCGACCGTGAGCACCTTGCCAGCGCTCGCCGAGGAGAGCGGGCCGATCTATTTCAACGAAGCGGTCTTGCCAGACAAAAAGCAGGTGTCCACGAGCAAGGACGGAGGCGTGGTGCTCATCCGCGTTCCCCCTGGCGAGTACACCTTGACGGCCGAAAAAGCCAACGTCGCGATCACGCCGGTTCGCATCCAGTGCAGGGCCGGTATGGTGATCAACGCGGGACCACCGCTCGGGCTCTTGGGTCACGTCCTCGATCCTGACTACGCCGGCGGAAATGCCTACGAAGACGACGTGTACTCCGCGTCCACCGACGCCCTTTGTGAACAGACCGCGAGCTGCGTCAACGCCGAAGCGGGCGCCGAGAACTACCCCCCGGTGACCGTCGCCTCCTGCAAGGCCATGTTCAAGAACATGTGGTCCTATGTCGATCTTACCTGCGACGCCGAAAGCGCAATTCGCGAGCCTTACCGTGCGCTCTTCGACTGCCGGGCGTCCAGTTGCGAGCTTGCCCTGGGCGGCGACGAAGCGTGCGTGGCGGAAGAGCAAGCGTTCCTCGATGCATTGGCGAATTACGGTGCGTGCTACGCCGCGCGCCACGCGCCCTGAACGACGCTCTGTGTTAGGATGGAGGTCAGCCATGCGCTCGCCCATGCGCCCCCTGCTCAACGTGCTCCCCGTGCTGATGGTAGGTCTCGCCGCGCCGATTTTGCCCCTCGGTTGTCGCAACATCGATCCTACCTTGGGGCCGCCGGGCAGCAACGCGCCGAGCCGCGCTCCCGATGACGTCGCGCCGCTCCACACGGGCGGTCTCGAGGCGACGGTGTCGAGCCCCGAGGGCGTGCAGGGTCCTGGCGCCGATCCAGCGTCCCACGGCGACCCCGTCGCGGGGGCCATCGCGACGGGCCTGGCCCTCGGCATCCTGGGATCGGGCGCTGCGGCCGTGGCCATCGATTGTTCTCGCCCGGGGGCGACGGAAGACTGCCTTCGGGGGCCGGGCACGATCGAGAAGCCCGCGCCGACAGCGCTTCCGACCTCTTCGTCGGGAGCGTTACCGCCCCTGCCGCCGACCCCACCTTCTGCGCTGATCCCAGGCACCTGCCAGGTCGATACCGACTGCGGCGTGGGGGGCCGCTGTCAACGGGAGAACGCGACCGGACCGAAGCCGAAACAGGAGACCTTCGCGGGCGCGTATTGCCGCACGAGCAGCGATGTGTGCGATCCAGCGAACGACGTGGTGTCCTGCGGCTCCGATGCCGCGTGTGTGTACTCGCACACGAGCAAGCGCTGGATGTGCCTGAAGGGCGCGGTGCGCCGAGCCTCCGACTGAGCTTGACAAGCTCGCTGCAGACCGTCGAAAGAACGTGGTAGTGTGCCCGGCGATGAAACGCTTGGCCTCTCCGCGAACGCTTGTTTTCTCAGCAATTTTGGCGCCCTTGCTGGCCTTTGGCTGCGGCGGGGACGAGGCGCCTTCGGGCTCGAGCACGTCGAGCAGCGGGGCTGGTGGTGGCGGTGGGCAGGGTGGAAGCGGCGGCGATGGACCCTCGCTCTGCACCTCGACGCCGTTGACCGTTCCCAGCACCAACTTCTTCACGGACGTCAGCGATGCGAGCGGCATCCGCGACGAAAACTTCGTGGTCAACCCGCCCACACCGATTCCCATCAACGACCATAGCCGTCTCGCGTTTGCCGATCTGGACGGCGACGGCTACGACGACATCGTCGCGCACAGCCTGTTTCCCAACCCCCAGGCCGGCGTCCCCTTCGAGCACCTCGTGTTCATGAACAACCACGATGGCACCTTCCGCAACGCAAGCGACGAGTCTGGTCTCCGCAACGTGCAGGCGGGCCTCTTCATTTTCGGCGACATCGACAACGACGGGGACCAAGACGTGTTCGCGGGGCTCGATATTCCCCTGCCCGGAGAGACGAACCACGTCTTCTTGAACGATGGCAGCGGGCACTTCACGCTGGTCGACAGCTCCGGCATCGAGGGCACGGCCAACAACACCTTTGTGGGCAGCGCGAGCTTCGCCGACTTCAACCGGGACGGCAAGCTCGACGTCTACCTTGCCAACGGGCAGACCTCTTACCTGGCCGCCGACAAGCTCTACTATGGGCACGGCGACGGCACCTTCGAGAACGCCACCGGCAGCGCGTTGAAGGGCGGAAACCCCCAGCGCCCAAGCAACGGCGTGGTCGTGTGCGACTACGACGACGACGGCGACCTGGACATCTTTGTCTCCACCTACAGCGTTAGCACCGAGAACGGCCACAACATCCTGTGGGAGAACGACGGCAGCGGCGTCTTCACCAACGTCGCGGAGGAGCGTGGCTTTGCGGCTCTTGCCACGGGAAACTACTGGTTGTCTTCGACCGGCAAGGGGGTCGACCCCGAGCCCGGCGCCGACGCCTCGACCTACGTTGGCTCCAATGGCTTTGGCATCGACTGCGAAGACGTCACGGGGGACGGCGTCGACGACATCTTCCTTGCCACCATCTCGCATCCGGTGTCGAGCGATTACGCCCGCAAGTGGTCCGACCCAAGCCAGCTCCTCGTCAACCTCGGCGCGTCCGCGGGGCACAGCTTCCAGAACGAGTTCTTGACGCGCGGGCTACCGTTCAACGAGGGCGACATCGACGCCGCGATTCTTGACTTCGACAACGATGGGCGCCTCGATCTTTCGCTGACGCGGGACAACAAGTACGAAGACAGCTACACCGGCGACGATCAAAAATCGTGGTTTGGGCTGTTTCGGCAGGGGAGCGACGGCAACTTCAGCAGCCTGGGTCTGGCGTCGGGCATCAACGATCCCGAAGAGGCCGGCCTGCCCCGCATGAAGGCAGGTCAGAATCACGCCTACAGCGACATCGATCGGGACGGCGATCTCGATCTCCTGGTCGGAGGTCGGGACCACGGCGGCGGCCGCGCAAACTACCTCTTCCTGAACCAGGCCGGCTCCCAGAACACCTGGCTCGGCGTCGTGCTGGTGGGCGACGGTGTCGCGGTCAACCGGGATGCCATCGGCGCCACGGTCAGCCTACGTTTTCCGACGTGGACGGTGAAGCGGGTGGTCAAGTCGAGCCGCGGCACGTATAGCTCGGCGGACACACGCACGTTGCACTTCGGGCTTGGCGATCTCGGCTGCGACTACACGATGGATGTGCGCTGGCCCGATGGCAAGGTCACGACCATCGACGGCGACGCCATCCCCTCCAACACCTTCGTCAAGGTCGACTACGCCCGCGGGCTCGTCCTGCCGTAGCGCGGCTCGTCGTCGGACCTTACGCGGTGGGGAGGTGGTGCCTCTCGGCGACGACGTGCTCCTTCCAACCCGGCGGCGCATAGGCGCAAAACGGATCGGTGGCCAGCTCGTTGCCTGTAAGAGCGAAGGCGCGGGCGCGAGAACCGCCGCAAATATCGGCAAAACTGCACGCTCCGCATTTCCCTTCCAGGGCCTTCGGATCACGGAGCTTCACGAACAGGGGGTGCCGGCGGTAGACGTCGGAGAGCGGCTCGA
>CAYLJT010000398.1:0-7968 GCA_964383995.1 uncultured Polyangiaceae bacterium | reverse complement strand
CACCATCACCCAGCAGGTGGTGAAGAACGTGCTGCTCACCCCCGAGAAGACCTACGAGCGAAAAATCCGCGAGGTGCTTCTAGCCCGTCGCATCGAGGAGCAGCTCTCGAAAGACCGCATTTTAGAGCTGTATTTGAACCAAATTTACTTTGGCCACGGCCGCTACGGCATCGAAGAGGCCAGCCGCTATTACTTTGGCAAGAGTGTCCGAGACGTCTCCCTTGGCGAGGCCGCGATGCTCGCCGGCATCGTCAAGGGTCCCGCCCTCTACTCACCCCGCACACACCTGGATCGGGCCATCACACGCCGCGAGTTCGTTTTGGCTCAAATGGAAGCCAAGGGCTTCGCGCCGAAGCCCCTCGTCGAGGCCGCCCGCGCCGAAGCGCTGGTCATCGCACCCGAAGTCACTCACACCGTAGAGCTCGCGGCCGAGGTCGTCGACGTCGCGCGCCGCAAGCTGCGCGAGCTTGGCGAGGAAGAAGTCGAGCGCGGTGGCTACACGATCACCACCACGATCGATCCGCGTTTGCAGGCCGCCGCGCGCGAAGCCGTGCAGAAGAACCTCGACGCGCACGCCAAGCGGCACAAGCTCATCGGTCCGTTGACCATCGACAAGCGTCAGGACGCCAAGCCCTACGAGGGCCCGGTGAGCCTCACGAAACCGCGCGTCCTGGTGGGCGTGGTGACGGGCGCGGACGACGCGAAGGGGCAGCTCCTTTTGCGCGTGGGCGACCTCTCGGGCTACGTCGACATGGACGAGGCCCGTCGCTACAACCCCGACGATCTCGCGCCGTCGAAGTTCGCGCCCGTCGGAAAGACGTTGCGCGTGAGCGTAGCGCCCGAGGCGTCGAACGCGGGCAACGGCGCCGCAAAGGGGCGCGCACCGGTGAAGTTTCGCCTTGAGCTAGGCGCGGAGAGCGCGCTCGTCGCCATCGATGTGCGAAGCCGCGAGGTGCTCGCCCTCGTCGGAAGCTACGCCGGTGTGCGCGGCGCCCTCGATCGATCGCGCGGGGCCCATCGCCAACCGGGCTCCACCTTCAAAGCGTTCGTCTACGCCTACGGCGTGCAAAGCCGCAAGCTCACCGCCGCGTCGCTCATCGAAACCAGCCCGGCGAAGGTGCAAGGCTACACGCTCGCGGGAGATCCCAAGGCGCCCCCCAGGCGCCTGCGCGAGGCCCTCGCGGCGAGCATCAACCCCGCCAGCGTGTGGACGCTCCAAAAGCTCGGTGCAAAAGAAGTGGCTTCTTTTGCGGCCGATTTGGGCATCGAGTCCAAGCTCGGCGCCGACCTCTCCCTGGCCCTCGGGTCCTACGAAGTCACCCCCATGGAGATGGCCTCGGCCTACGCGACGATCGCTTCCGGTGGCGAGGTCGAAGCGCCCATCCTCATCACGCGCATCACCGCCCCGGACGGCCGCGAAATCGCCTTGGGCGATCGGCCCGCTCCTCGTCGCGTGATGGACGAAGCCGCCGCGTACGTCACGACCAGCCTGCTCACGAGCGTCGTCGATCACGGCACGGGCCGCGGCGCCAAGGTCTTGGGGCGCCCCATCGCGGGCAAGACGGGCACCACCAACCGCTCCAAAGACGCTTGGTTTGTAGGCTTTACGCCCGACATCGTGACCGCGGTTTGGACGGGCTACGACGACGGCGCGACGCTCGGCGCAGGCGAAGCCGGGGCCACCGCGGCGCTCCCCGCGTTCGTCGACTTCATGCGCGCTGCCCACAAGGGCAAGCCCGTCGTCGACTTTCCCCAACCATCGTCGGTCGTACGCCTGCGTATCGATCCCACGACCGGCCTGCTCGCGCGCTCCGACCAAGACGACGCCATCGACGAGGTCTTCATCGCGGGCACCGAACCGCGCGCGGTCGCGCCCCTGGAAGCCGGCGTCTACGACGAGCTTGACGCATCGCGAATCGCGGCTCCCGCCGATCAAACGGCTGCGGGCGCCGCGGGTGCCGGTGGCGCGGGCGGTGCCCCGGCGCAGTTCGAAGAGCCGCCGCCGTTTTGAGCCGGCGCTAGTCGCTCTCGGCCAGTTTGCGCTCGATCGCTTCGATGTGCGCGCGCACATCCGGATCCGACTCGCGTTGCGCCTCGATCTTCCGCACCGCGCTCATCACGGTCGTGTGATCGCGATTTCCGAAGGCGCGGCCGAGCTCGGGGAAGCTGCACTTGAGGCGCGCCTTGCACAGGTACATCGCCACATGCCGCGCGAAGGCCACGCTCTTGTGCCGGTCCTTCGACACCAAGTCCGTCGAGCGAAGCTTGAAGTGGTGGCACACCGCGCGCTGAATATCCTCGACGCTCACCGTCTCCACGCGGGTCGACGCGCTCAGCTCGCTGCGCGCAAACTCCAAGTCCACCGTGCGTCCCGTGATCGACGACTTCGCGGCGAGCCGAATCAGCGTTCCTTCCAGCTCGCGGACGTTCGCCTTCACCACTTGAGCGAGGAAGATCGCGACGTCGTCGGGCAAGTCGAAGCCCTCGAGGGCCGCCTTGTTGCGCACGATCGCCACGCGCGTCTCGAGCTCGGGCACCTGGATGTCTGCGACAAGTCCCCACGCGAAGCGGGAAACCAAGCGCTCTTCCATGCGCTCGAGGTGCTGCGGGTACTTGTCGCTCGTCACCACGATCTGGCGGTCGATCGCGTGGAGCGCGTTGAACGTGTGAAAGAACTCTTCTTGGGTCTGCTCGCGGCCCGCCAAGAACTGGATGTCGTCGACCAGCAGCACGTCGCACTGGTTGCGATACCGCGCGCGAAACTCATCCATCTTGTGGTGCTGAATGGCCGTGATGAACTCGTTCGTGAAGCGCTCGGCGGACACATAGAGGATGCGCGCGCTGGGGCGCTCCTCGTGTACGCGGTGGGCGATCGCGTTCATCAAGTGGGTCTTGCCGAGCCCCGTGCCGCCACAAATGAAGAGCGGGTTGTAGCGGCGGCCGGCGCCCCCAGCGGCGGCCACCGACGCGGCGTGGGCGAGCTGATTCGAGGGTCCGACCACGAAGCTTGCGAACGTCTGCTTCGGGTTGAGCTCGCTCGGTGTGGAGACGCCCCGGCGCGGTGTGGCGGGCGCGGGCGTTTCGACGAGCGCGAGCGCTGGAGGGGGCGTGGAGTGCCGCACCAACAGCGGCCGCGGACGAACGGGCGCCACCTGCAGGCCATCGGCGATGGGCTTGGTCAGCGTCCCGTCGATGGTCCATCGCACCTCGACGCTCCAACCCGTCAGCTCCCGCAGCTTGTCCGTGAGGGAGGGCAAAAAGTTCGCTTTTACCCAGTCAAGGACAAACTCGTTCTGGGCGCGGAGAGACAAAACGCCGTCGGTGATGTCGTCGAGCTGGACACCGCCAAACCACTGATCAAATGTTGCGGGTGAAAGAGAGCGCGTGTGTGTGACTGCCTCCTGAAAGGCCACCAGCGCCATCTCTTTGGAAATCGACGTCCTCGCCATGAATCGTGCGACCCCAACAGACAAAAAAACCACCGCAAGGGAAGATGGGCTTCCCCAGCTTGTCCACAAGCCAGACCTGACTACGCCCCGTTAGGGCGTTCCCAACCCCTCGAAATCGTTACGATATTCGAGGCCCTTCAGGGAACGTCTGGGTTTATCCACAAGTTGTCCACAGAAACGAAGAACACCGCCCAACCCGGCTGTCGCGCGACCACTTCGGTTCCCTCGCCAGTCACCTAAGTGCGGCGGGGATGTGCCGATTGCAGGACATCGTCGCGATTCGGGCGATTCGGTCATGGGCTGCTCCCAGCTTGAAGGCACCCAAAGGCGCCCCCAAACGCGGCGCCCAGGGGCGGGCTCCGCGAGACATTCGGAAGTAGCACCGGTTCGGTCAGCGCGTCCATCCCGAATCGGGAAATTGGCCTAACTTCCTGAAATTAAAACAGAAATTTGATTTGTGCCTGGGCTCTGCCACCCCCGGGTGCAAAGGGTCAAGGGTCAGCTCGACGCAGCCTTCGAAGGGTGTCGGAGCCCCCTCCTACCCACCGTGGGCCGATCCGAAGATGTCCCCGCCGAGGGCCCTGTCAACAGAGAATTAACACAATCATGTCGCGTAGTTGTCACTCTATGCAGGGGACCCTTGACCCGCGGAAGTTGCCCCCTCCCGCTGGGGCACGCTATGGCCCCGCGGGATGCTAGCGACCCGACCCGCACGATGGATGGGCGTGTCAAGCCTGATCGGAACCTTCCTTCTCGGCGCCACGGCGCGAGCGGAGGGCACCGACCTGGACCCCCCTGTGGCTTACAATTACGGCGAGCTGGAGACCCCACGCAGCGCGGCGATGGGGGGTGCCTTACGCGCAGCCGGCAACTCTGCTGCGGCCGTCTTCCTAAACCCGGCCGCGATGCTCTCCACCCGGGTCTACCACCTCGAAGGGCTCGCGCAGCTAACCCCGGAGGCGGCGCGGCAAATGTACGCGGGCGCGATCGTCGACTCGGTCACCGGGCGGTTGGCCGGTGGGGTCAGCGTCGCGGGCGGCATCGTCGATCCGAATGGCCTCGACCGCAGCGTGCTCGATGCGCGGGTCGCCCTCGCTTATCCCCTTGGCGACGCCATCGGCGCCGGCATCACGGGTCGCTACCTCAAGGTCAACCAGCAAGGCCTCGGTGTCTTTGGCGACAGCAAGGTGTCGGGCGGCCTCGTCGATCCCGAAGGAGGCCGCTCCCCCCTCGTCGACACGTTCTCCTTTGACGCGGGCCTCGATGCGCGGCTCGGTAACGCGCTGCGTCTCGGCGTGGCGGGTCAAAACCTCACCTACCCAGGGCACGGCTTGGCCCCCACCACCCTCGGTGGTGGCATCGCATACGCCGCCGCCGACTTCACGATCGAGGCGGACGGCCTCGCCGACTTCACGTCCTACAGCGACACCACCGCGCGGATCATGCTCGGCGGCGAGTACCTGCTCGGCGACCATTTCCCGCTTCGGCTCGGCTACCGCTACGATCAGGGCTCGGCTTCGAACGCGATCTCGGCCGGCCTTGGCTACGTCGGAACGGAAGTGGCCGTGGAAGGCGCGGTTCGCCGCAGCCTCGACGACACGCCGGCGACCACCCTGGTCTTTAGCCTCGCTTATTTTCTTGAGTCCACGGGGCTCACCCGAGCTCCCGAAGGCTTCGAATAGCCCGAACGACGAGCTCCGCCACCGCGTGTGCCTTTCGCCGGACGGGGTTAGCTCCTACCTTCAGGCCCGACCATGCGAGCACTCCTCTTCGCGCCCCGCCCTCGAAAGACCCTGCTGACGGGGCTCCTTGCGGCCTTCGCCCTTGGCTCCTTGGTGGCCTGCAGCTCCACCACCGAGACCACGACCACCAAGAGCGACAAGGTCGGGGTCGCCGAATGCGACGACTACATCGCCAAGCTCGCGGCCTGCATCCCGAAGTCTCCGTCCGAGCAGCGTCCCACCTTGGAGGCCGGCATGAAGGCGTCGAAGGCCGCCTGGCAGGCGGCGGCGGCGGCCCCCGATCAAGACAAAGACGTCCTCCGACGCCAGTGCAAGACGATGCTCGATTCGCTCCAGACGATGCCCGCCTGCGCGACGGTCAAGTAGTCGGACGCGCGCCGAGGGACGCGGGGTAGCGCTCCCGCACCCACGCCACCCAAGGCGGCTTCGGCTGGTCGTGAAACACATCGCCGGTGAGCAGCGTGGTGACGAGCCTGCGCAAGGTGCGCCGCTGATCACCCTCGAACAAAAGGCTCTTCAGCTCGCCCTCGTAAAAATCGGTCACCAGGCCGTAAAACAGGTCGGTGGCTTCGCGCATCGCGCGCTCGAAGCCGGCGAAGGATGTCCGAGACACGTCGCCCTCGCGGAGGGCCCGATCGATGGTCTCGGCAGCGAGGTCCGCGCCCTTGATCGCGAGGTGCGCGCCGGTCGAAAAAATCGGATCCAAAAACCCCCCCGCGTCGCCCAGAAGGAGCCAACCGTCCCCCGCGAGGTCCTGGGTTCGATAAGAAAAATCCGCGGCCGCGCGCACGGGGGCCGCCCGTTCGGCGCCTTCGAAGAGGCGGCCATACCAAGGCGAAAGCGCGAGCGTTCGCTGGAAGAACGCTTCGCGCGTCTCGCCCGCTTGGCGTTGCTTCATCCAAGCGGACGACACGACGACCCCCACGCTCGTGAGCTCCCCGCGCAGCGGAATGAGCCACATCCATCCGTGCTCGAAGAGCACCACCCGCAGGTCCCCGCCCTCCGGCCCGTCCGGCCGCGAAACCCCGCGAAAATGAGCAAAAATAGCCGTCTTGTCGAGGCCGGGCAGGGGCGCCTTCGCGCGCCTTCGCGACGCCAGCAGCGTGTCGCGTCCCGTCGCGTCCACCACCACGGGCGCCTCCAACGTCGCCTCTCCCGAAGCATCGTGCCCCACGACGCCCGTCGCCCGATCGCCCGCCATGAGGACGTTGGTCACCACGAAGCCCTCGCGCACCTCCGCGCCGAGGTCCTTTGCGCGCCGCAAGAGCAGGTGGTCGAAGTCACCCCGCGGGACTTGGTACGCGTGCGGATAGCTCGCATCGAACGCTTCATCGAAGCGATAGCGCGCTTCGCGAAGCGTCGTCGAACAGAGAAAGCGCGCCCCGTACTTTCGGAGAAAACGCGCCTCCAGCTCGTCTTCGACGCCGATTCGCCGAAGCACCTCCAGCGATCGCGGCAAGAGCGACTCGCCGACGTGAAAGCGCGGAAAGTACTCTTTTTCGAGCACGATCGCGCGACGACCGAGCTGGGCCAGGCGGCACGCGAGGGTCGAGCCCGCGGGCCCACCACCAACAATCACGACGTCATGGCGTTGCATGGTTTCCTGAGAGAGCCTCGAAGCACGCCTTCTGCGATACTTCCAGGGTGATCGAGCTAGTGCTCTTGGGTGTCAACCATCGCCGGACAAGGGGCGCCGCGGGGGATCGGCTGCTCGATCTCCGCGACGAGGCCTCGCTCCCTGTCAGCGTGTCATGCCGCGCGGCCGACTGCGGGCTGTGCAGGGTCGAGGTCGTCGAGGGCGGTGCCCTTCTCCGGCCGCCCTCCACCGACGAACAGGCCGTGCTCGCGCGGTACGGGACGCCGCCTCGTGTCCGCCTGCTTTGTCAAGCGGTGCTGCAGGGGAACGGCGGCTCTGTGGTGTTGCGCACCTTCGAGTCAAAAGACTGACAGGGCCGCTCTGCGCCTGCGGCATGGTCTTCGCGTTGGCTCGCCCCGCTGTCGGTGATAAGGCTCCGCCCGCTTTAACCCCGTTCTTGCCGGAATTGCGCGCGATCGCGGCGATTTTCGGCCCGAGCGGGGGTGGCGCCCAGCCCGGCGCACAGGAGATGACGAAGTGACGAAAGCCAGAAAACTGCGTGAGCTCATGGCCAAGCCCGGCCCGATCACCATCATCGGCGCCCACAACGGCCTGTCGGCGAAGATCGGCGAGGAAGCCGGATTCGAGGGGCTTTGGGCGTCGGGCTTCGAGATCTCCGCGTCGTACGCGCTGCCGGACGCCAACATCCTGACGATGGCGGAGAACCTCTCCATCGCCAAGATGATGAACGACGCGACGACCCTCCCGATCGTCGCCGATTGCGACAACGGCTACGGCAACGCCATCAACGTCATCCGCTGCGTCGAGGAGTACGAGCGCACGGGCATCGCCGCCATCTGCATCGAGGACAACGTCTTCCCCAAGCGCTGCAGCTTCTACGCGGGCGTGAAGCGCGAGCTGTCCGAGGTCGAAGAGCACGCCGGGAAGATCCGCGCCGCCAAGGCCACGCAGCGCGATCGCGACTTCGTCGTGATCGCGAGGACCGAAGCGCTGATCGCGGGCTGGGGCATGGAAGAAGCGCTCCGCCGCGGCCGCGCCTACGCCGACGCGGGCGCCGACATGGTGCTCATCCACTCGAAGAGCAAGACGCCCGACGAGGTCATGTCGTTCGCCAAGAACTGGGACCGCCCGACACCGTTGGTTTGTGTTCCAACAATCTACAAAGACGTGCGCGTCTCCG
>CAYLJT010000397.1:0-7979 GCA_964383995.1 uncultured Polyangiaceae bacterium | reverse complement strand
TGGCCCGATTCGTCCGGGACAAGCCCGAGCGCGACGAGCTTGCCCGCGGCCTCCTGTTGCGCGGCGATATCGAGCCGCACGCACAGCGGTTTGCGCGCGCCTTCCTCGGGCGGCTTGATCAGCAACGGCAACGTGATGCCATCGGCGCGAACCTGTACTTCGGTGTCACCGTACTCGGCGAAGAGAGAGATGTTGGCTTCGAGCAGCGAGCCCCCCGCGCGCAGACGAAACGTCGGGTGAAGGTCCACGACCTCGGCGATTTGCGCCAAATCGGGCAGCGATGCGCCCACTTCCAGCGTGACCCGCGGCAGCCCTTGCATGATCACGCGCGGCAGCTCGGTCATCGGCTCGCCGATGGTGGGTGAACGAAGCAACCGCCGCATCGCCGCGGGCGAGACGCGCTTGTCGACGCGACGCGCGATGCCCTCTTGCGGGTCGATGTGCCAACCGGGCCAGCCCTCGTACCAACCCCCTTGCAGCAGCGAAAATCGGCGGCGATCCGAGGCTCTTTCGAAGCTCGCCTTGACGATGATGGTGTCGCCTCCGACGGTCTCCAAATCGAAGCGAGGGCGCAGCGGCTCGTCGCCGAAGCGAAGCTGCATCAACGCGGGCTCGAGCAGCACCCGCTGGCCTTCGAGGAGCGGCAGCAGATCGGCCACGTCTTCGCCCCGCACGTCGACCGCGGGGTGGCGCGGATTGCCGCTCTCGTAGCGCGCGAGCAGGCGCAAAGCATCGCGATCGGCCGTGGGAAACAGCGTTTGCCAGGCGAGCGCTTGCGACGGCAAAACGGGGAGACGCGCCTCGGCGTCGAGGACCGTCACGGTGAGCGCGCCGGCGCGCACATGGAGGCGAAATTCGACGCGCCGTGAGCCGCCCACGCCTTCGGGCGGGAGCCACGCGCCGATGCCCGTTTGGCGTGCCGTGGCGTCTTGTTGCGGGGCCACGACGGTGGAGCCCGGAGGACCCATCGATGCGAGGTTGGAGCCCCCTGTCGGGGCCGGCGCGGTGGACGGACGCGCGCGACGATCACGCCGATGAACACCGGGGCGCTTGGTCGGTGTGGTGCCGCCCGCGTGCGCGGTCGGAGGAAGGATCGTGGGCGCCGCGGGCGGAGGCTTCGGGTTCGATCCGCGCGCTTGATCGCGCACCGTGATCAGCAACGCAGCGACGTGCTTGCAATGTTGGCCGCCCTTCTGAAACGCAGGGCACGAGCACTGCGATTGGATGCCGTCGGGCGTCAGACCCACGCTCACCGGAAACGGCTCGGCGTCGGCCGCGCGCACGGTGCCGGAAGCCGTGGTCTCTTGCACCGAGACGTCGTCGACGACACGCCTTCGAAAGTACTCGAGCCCTCGCAGAAAGGTGCGGGCGCCAAGAAGACGCCGGAGGCCGCGGTCACTCAGGGTGGAGAGGGCATCGGAAATTGCAGGCACTTTGTCTCGTTGCTCTAGGGCTGACGGGCTCGGGCTTAGATAAAGAAGGGCAAGAACACGATTGCGGTGACGCTCAGGAGGCCCACAAGGGCCGCTAGGCTCGGACTCGCAACATCGCGCAGCGCATCACCAAGGGAATCGCCGAGAGCGGCGGCTCGATAGGTGGGGTTCTCCCTGCGAGCTCCCGCTTCGTCGATCAAGTGGCGTCCTCCGTGGGCACCAGAAACAATGTGCTTCTTGGCACCGTCCCAGGTGGCTCCCGCAGAACCAAGCGCGATCGAACCGAAGATACCTGCGAACGCCCCCGATGATACGAGGGCTCCGACGGCATCGACGGCGCGGAGACCATTATCCCCAGATGCGAGAAAGCGCAAGCCGAGGCCGAACGCCACGAGCACGATCGGGATGGCTACCCCCGTGAGCAGCATTGCGCGGAGCCCGGCCCGCGCGAGGGCTTCGAGGCACGCGCGTGGATCGGGGAGCGCGGGCTCCGACGACGTCGCGGCGCTGCGACCGCGCAATTGCCGGCGCGCTTCGTCGAGCACGCGTCGCGCGGAGCGCGCGACCGCCTGAGCGCCCTCGGCGCCGACCGCGACCATCAGGCCTGCGCCGAGCGCCACCGCGAGGGGCAAGGCCACACCGTCCATCTGCCCGAACGGCGTGGCCACAGCGCCTTCGGGCAAGCGCACACGCGCTTCGACCAGGAACGCGACCACCAGCACAGCCGCCGAGAGACCCTCCGCGAGGCTCACGAACGTGCGCGTGAAGGCCTTGGTCGTGGCCCCCACACCGTCGAGGATCAGCGCGCGGCTCCGCACATCCATGCGATCGACCGCGGGGTCTGTGTAGGCCCTCGCACCATCGGCGGTGGGCCCGACCGCCGCCAACGCGAGCACATACGGTGTGGGGCCCACGAGCCCCACCGCGGCGACGACCACCCCCAAAAATCCGCCCCCCACGAGCTCCGTGCGGAGGCCGAGAAAATAGCTACCCACGAGCGTCGCGGCGAGGGCCGCCGCGAACACGAGGCTCGCCCCGAGGCCGGTCGAGAGCCCGCCGAGGAGCACCAACGGGCCTCCGCCTCGGCTCGCCTCTCCGAGCGCGCGCACGGGCCGAAACCGCGCCTCGGTCACGTATTGCGCGGCGTGCAGCGCGAGAGCGGACAACGACAAGCCGAGGAGCCCCGCCTCCATGAGATCGATCCAATGGGGCCCGAGCAGCCATTTGGCCGCGCCCGCGAGGGACACACCGAAGAGCCCTATCGTGACGTAGAAGCCCCGCACCAGCGCGCTGCGCGGATCTTCGCGGTCGTCGGTCTTGACGACCATCACCCCGAACGCGCTCGCCAACACCCCGAAGGCGCCCGCGATGAACGGGAACAGCGACAGCGCAAAGACGCTAGGAAGACCGGGGTTTTCTCGAAATGTTTGACCTCCAACGATCGACGCACCGAGGCCCACGGCGAGGGTCACCGCAAAGAGCGCGGCCGCCGGCCCCGCGAGGCCGGCCATCACGTCACCGGCGAGGTCGGGGACGGTGAGCGGGCTTGGGGTGTCGTCTTCGGCGAGATCGACTTCGGAGGCGATCAGGTCGGCTCCGACATCCGCGGCCTTCGCGAAGACCCCGCCACCGACGGCGAAGAGCAACGCGATGACCGCGGCGCCGAGCGGATAGCCCGCGGCAACGAAGGGGAAGAACGGCACGCTCGCGATGGCGTGGCCTGGGCCCTCCGAAAAGCCGCCTTCGTACGCGAAGAGGCCGAGCCCGATCAGCGCGGAGCCGAGCAGCCCCACGGTGACCGCGAAGATGCCGACCACCGCGCCGGCTCGGGTCGAAGCCGAGAGCGCCTGATCAACGCCACGGCGCAGGCCGAGCCCGACGGCGAGGGCCCCCCGTCCGCCCAACGCCACGGCCACGCGCGTCACCACGATCGCCGCAAGCACGCCGCACGCGAAGGTGACCGCGAGGCCCACGCCGAGCACGAGCGGGGGCATCACGGTGGCGCGCAGATCGGTGCGCAACAGCCCGTAAGCGAGGAACGCGCCCGCCCCGGTGAGGGCGGCAATGGCGGCGCCCGTGCGGCTCGCGCGTCCGTGAAACGCGGCGGTCGCGGCGCGCACCGCGTGGGCGAGCTGGCGCAAATGGGCTTCGGCGGGGGCGGCGGCGCGCAGCCCGCGCGAGAGCACCAACGCGAATGAAAGCCCAAGAAGGCTCGTAACGACGACGAGCCCGAGCTCGATCATCGGAGCGCCGCAGGGACGTCGCGGCCGGTGGCGTGGTCAAGCTTGACCCGCGCTGCGGCGAGGCCCACGTGCGCGTCGAGCCGGCGCAAACGGGCGCGCGTGAGCTCGGCCTCGGCGTCCACCAGATCGGCGCTCGTCGCCTTGCCGTTCTTGAACAGCTCACGGCGCACGCGCAGCGACTCTTCCGACGCCACAAGGCCGCGATCGGAGGCGTCGATGGAGGCCACCGCGCGCACGACCTCGGCGTAGGCGGCGGCGACCTCGATACGCAGGCCGTCGCGCAGAGCTTGCTTCTGCGACAAAACCGCGGCGGTGCGCGCCTCCGCTTCGGCGGTCGTACCGCTCGCGGCGAGGCTGTCGTTCACGGTCCACGAGAGACGCAGGCCCATGTCCCAGGTGAAATCGAACTGGTCTTTGGAGGGGAAGATGCGCTGGTTGGGGTTCGCGTAGGTGCCGTCGGCGAAGGCGTCGAGGCGCGGCAGATACGCGGCCTTGTTGATCGATTCGACCTCACGCAACGCTGCAACGTTCTCGTCGATTACTTTGAGCTCTAAACGTTTTTCGTAAGCCTCTTGGGTGAGCGCCGCGAGGCTCGACGAAGGGTTCGACGCCGGCACGTTCATGACATCGAAACCGATGGTCAGGGGTTGCCCGGCGGGCAAGTGCATGACCGTACGGAGCTGTTCCTCGGCCACACCTTGGAACGCACGCGCGTCCACCACGGCCTGCTCCGCCGCCGCCACCTGGGCGTCGAGGCGCAGCACGTCGGCGCGGGAAATCAAGCCTACGGCGAAGGTCTGCTTGGCGTCCGCAAGGTGCGCTTTGCTCTGCTCCACGGCCTCCTCCGCCACGACCACCTGCCCTTGGGCACGCAGCCAATTGAAGTACGCGACCTTGGCGTCGGACGCGGCCTGGAGCTGCGTCGCCCGCACCTCGATCTCCTTCGCGGCCTCGGCGCGCTTCGCGCTTTCGTGACCCTGCGACACGCGCAACACGTAGTCCGAGACAGGCACGATCAGCGACGCGACGAGCGAGTAGCTGTTGAGCGGCGAGGACAGATCGAAGCTCGAGCTCACGGCCACGGCGGGCAGGCCCTGCTCGTCGTTGAGGCATTGCTGTGTGGGGTCTTGAATGCACGGTCCGACCCGAAGATCGCCCGGGTTGAGCACGCCGACCGACGCACCGCTGGAGCTACCGAGGCTGTTCGAGACGGGTGAGAGCCGCGTGTATGTCGCAGACAAAGTGAGGCGCGGGTAATAGGCCGTGAAGGCCTGATCGACCTTGGCCTGCGCGGCGCGCAGCTCGTCTTGCTTGGCGCGCACCGAGTAGCTCGATGAGACGGCGGCCTCGGCCACGGCCTCGGGGGTGAGGCCCGCGGCGACGGGCGCAAGCGCCTCGCTCAAACGATCGCGCGGCGGAGGCATCGGTGCAGGCGCCGCGGCCGGCGCTGCTGCGGCGGGCGTTGCCGCGGCGGGCTCCGGGGCCGCAGGCGCGGGCTGCGCGGACGCCGAATCGGCCCAGCAAAGTGCCACGACAGCAGGTGCCATCACCGCTGCAAACATCGAAAGTCGCCCCCCCGAGAGCGGCCCATGCTGGGTCATCGAACTGTCCTTCCTACAAAGCACGTGGGCTTTCAACGCGCCCTTCCGATAGGCGCCGGGCCGGACTGTATCAAGGGGCGTCTACATGTCGAATGCCATGCCCGCGACCCACGTGGAGGTCCCGATGTGCATTTGGGGCCGTGTCCCAAGGCCATCGAGGTTTGCCCACATCCATTCTCCGAAAAGATAAAAATGTTGAACCCCGGCCGAGTCGTACATGTTCGCGCCGGCACGAGGGTCGACGAAGTTCATCGAGAGGGCCGCGCCAAGCGCCAAATGGGTGCCCCACGTGGTGTCGCGCCCGAGCGTTGTGCTGATCGGCTTCCCGTCCGCGTCGACCTCTTTGTACTCGGCCGTGTCGCCCGCCGACGCGGCGCTCCAGGTGCCGAAGCCGATCCCGACCTTCGCGTAGGGCACGATGGGAACCCGGGTGCGGCGCATGAGCTCGTCGAGCCGGAGCACCGCGGAGAGGTGCATCGGCATGATCGTGAGCGAGGTGTCTTGCCCGGACTTGCAATCGTTTGTCTGAGTCACATCGCAGTCCGTGATTTTGGCGGGTGTCGAGGCTCGCGTGTAGCCCCAGCCGAAGCCCGGACCCAGGCCGCCCACGTAGGGAATTCGTAGCGGCAGCCAGTCGACTTCGACGCCGAAATAAAATTGCGGATCGTTATCGAAGACCGTGGAGTACGGACCACCGCTCCCGAACTCTTCGTCGACCTCAGGCGAGTAGGGCGCAAATCGCAGCTCAAAAGCGTATTGCGGCGGCCTGCGATCGAGGTCCGAGGGGGGCGGCCGCGAGCTGCGTCGCCAGTCGTAATCCGCGACGCGGGCTTGACCCCACGCGGGGGCCGAGAGCGCCGTCACAACGATCGCGAACGACGCGGCGAAACAAGCCTTTCTTGCGCTCATTGAGCACGTCCTTCGAAGCGGTTCGAGCGGGCTCGACGACGCAACGCGAGGCCCGACAGGGCGAGCCCCAGAGCTACCAGCGCACCGCTCGTGAAACGGCCACCGGTGCCATTGAAGTTGCAGAAGCCACCCCCAGCTTCACCGCCAGCTTGGCGATATTTCTTGAAGAAGTCGTCGACGGGCAAGGGCGTCCCACACACGACTTCGCTGAGCTTTCCGACATTGCCTACGAGGTCGTACGCGGCCACGGCGACGGCGTAATCAATCTGGTTTTCGAGGCCTTTTGCCTGCACCTCGGTCGAAGTCTTGCCCGTGCTTCCTTTGTTGTACACATCGTCGTCCGGGGGAAATTCATCTGGGATCAACACGCTGCCGCCACAAGTGTTGGTCTCCGCGCCGCCCGTGCTCGAGGACGTCGTGCTCGCTGACGTGCTCGTCGAGGATGTGGTCAGGTCCGTCGCACCACCGCCTGCAGTGCCACCTCCAGAGCCGCCACTTCCACCGAAGCCACCACTTCCGCCACCTCCACCGAAGCCGCCACTTCCACCGTTTCCGCCCGCGCCGCTTGAAGCGACGACATCCGCACCATCGATGCGCTCGGCGTAGACGTAGTAGCCCTGTTTGTCGGTGTCTGAGTTCGAAGAAAAGCCAACAATGATGGACTCGTCTCCAGTCAAGGCGACGAGACCCGTGGGGGGCGAGGGGCCAAGCAAGTCAACCTTTGCGGTGACGTTGGGCTCGTCGGCCGGCCATGCGAATCGATTTTCTTGACCTACGTCTTGGCTGGCGCTCGTAAGAACCAAGAAATAAAGGGAAATTTCGCGGCCTAGCGTGACGTTTCCGGAGTCGACGCACTCGCTGACATTAGAAAAATGATTGGCGATTTCGTCTGCCCCGATGCTGAGGTCCTGATTGGCTACGGTGTCGAAGTTACGGAGAAATACGCACCGCGCTGTGCCCCCCGATCTCTCCGTGCCGATACTGCAATCCACGCCCTCACCGAGCCAAATCTCCCCATGGGCGCCGGGATCGATCGACGTTAAGCTCATGTGAAACGTGAATTTTCGCTCGTTCGCACAGTCGTCGTGGCTAATCCAATATTGATTCTCCGACGAAGAGCGAGTCGACGCTGGGTCCGTGTTGGCGATGGTGACCGTTCCCCAAGCGGGCGCTGAAACCCACAGGGATGCGAACGCCGCGACGCACGACAGCTTCCGAACGAAACGTTTCCACAGGGGCGATGGGGCAAACACGATGCGCCGTTTCAGCACGGGCCGTGCCGCGCCGCAAACCTGTCGGGCGTTCCTCGATTTTGAGGCTATTTGCCGCGCAACATGCGCCTTGTCCGGGCTGACGAAATGGCGGCGTCCCTGGGGCGATTGACACTTTGGCGGAGAACGATTCGTTCCGGCGAGGCTTGATCCCGGGCCTTTTGCTGCCCGCGTTTTGTTGTTGACAAAATGGTCACAATGTCGGATCGAGCCCCCCGCTCGACGCCTCGCGGGCTGTCTGCCGAGCGCTATTCCGGGTTCTTCGCGCAGCGGAAGCCGATGCCGTGGCTGCTGGCGGTGGCGAGCTGGTGGTAGCGGAAGGCCGGGTTGAGCCAGAGCTGGACGCCTCCGTTGAAGCCCCCACCGCGAATGGCCTTCTTGTCCCCGGCGACGGCGCCCTGGGGATTGACCACCTCTTCGGCGCCGTAGGTGGCGAACCAGTCATTGGTCCACTCCCACACATTGCCGACCATGTCGTTGAGGCCGAACTTGGTGATGCCCGCGGGAAAACTACCGACGGGG
>CAYLJT010000396.1:0-8021 GCA_964383995.1 uncultured Polyangiaceae bacterium | reverse complement strand
CTTGATCCCAGGTTGACCCGACCGGTCGCAGGCGCCGACAACATCACGCCGTAGTTGGCAAAGGTGCCTCCGTACCAAGCCTGCACCAGCGAGGTAAGATCGATGTTGGTGACGCCGCCGGTCGGCATCGTGGCAGGATCGAAGGTCCCCTGCACCGTTGAATCGAAGGCCCCTGCGAAGGAGCTGTAGCTGACCGTCGCCTCGCTCCAGGGCGCCGTCACACGAAATAGGCTTACCGTTCCTGACCCCAGGCTCGACGCCTTGCGCAGCGCGAGGGTCGCCGACGCAATCGTCGCCCCTGCCGGAATCGGCGCCAAATCGAAGCGCAACAGCGAGTCCCGTTGGCTCGTCCCCAGGGCCCCTACCGTCAGCACCGTTGCCGTACCAAAATTCGCGCTCGCGCGGGTGGGGTCGGTCGGATCGGTGACCAGATTTGTATCTTCCACCACACCCGGTCCGGGCCTGCGCAGCGTCACGCACGTCAGCTCTTGTGCCGACGTCGACGTGTGCTCCACGGGCGCCTCCCCCGACGCCGTACACCCGGCGAGCACCGACAGCGTCGCCGCCACCGCGGCGGTGGCGCCGCCGAGCCTCGCCAAAGGCCAGCCAAGGGCTCGATTCGATACGTTGGTCATGGGATCCTCGTTGAACGAGACGCCGCGGAGCGGCCGCAAACTTCGGTACGATCGCACATCGAAGCATGGAGGCTTGTCAGCCGTCAACGGGGCTTTTTTCCAACCCGAATCTGTTCGGCGAGCTTTGCCGCGTCGATTCGCAGGAAGCGATGCGCTAGCCTCCCCCTGCCATGCCAATCGCCATCACCCGGGAGGTGCCCCCCACGCTCGCTGCCTGCGAGCTCAGCCACCAGAGCCGGGTGCCCATCGACATCGCCCTCGCGACGAAGCAGCACGAAGCCTACCAGCAAGCCCTTCGCGACCTCGGCGTGGAGGTTCGTACGCTGCCGCCGGAGCCCGCCTTTCCGGACTCGGTATTCGTGGAAGATCCTGCCTTGGTCCTCGACGAAGTGGCCGTCATTCTGCGGCCAGGAGCCGCTTCCCGACGCGGCGAGACCGAGAGCATCGCTCGGGCCCTCGCGCCGGAACGAGAGCTGCTCCACGTCGTCGCGCCCGCCACGATCGACGGGGGCGACATCCTGCGTCTGGGGAAGACGCTGTACGTGGGCCTGAGCCAGCGCAGCACGGGAGAGGCGGTTACGCAGCTCGGGACGCTCCTGATGCCCTATGGCTACCGGGTCGAGGGGGTGCCCATCCGCGGTTGCCTCCACCTCAAGTCGGCGGTGACCGAAATCGCCGAGGGTGCGCTGCTCGCCAACCCGACCTTCGTCGACGTGGCAAGGTTCGGGACGCGGCGCGTCGTGCACGTCGACCCGTCGGAGCCCGCCGGGGCGAATGCGCTTCTTGTCCGAGACACCGTCATCTACTCCACGAGCTATCCAAGGACGCGCGAGCGCCTGGAAGCGGCGGGGATCCACGTCGTGCCTGTGGACGCCTCCGAGGTAGAAAAGGCGGAAGGCGCGGTGACCTGTTGTAGCCTGGTGTTCGAGGGAAGGTAGGCGTGGCGGGGCCTCGACCTGCTGCCACGTGGACGGAGCCCTGCTCTAATCCTGACCTACCCCTTCTACAGGCCGAAACAGCGCCTTCTTCGCTCCCACGAAGACGATCGCACCGGCCTTCAGATCCCGCCCCCCGAGCAGCAGCGGGAGCAGCGTCTTGTCTCCGGAATAGCGCGACACCTGCGCTTCTGCCTCGGCAAAGGCAGATTCGATTTGGGAGCTCTTGGCTCCGGCCTTGAGGTACTTCAGCTCCAGGAGCCAGGAGAACCTTGCCCCCGCAACATCGTGGGAGGCCGCCAGAAAAAGGTCCCCGTACCCCTGCGCAAACTCTTTTTCGCTCAATGGGTAGAAGGCCTTTCCGAGCGACGCATAGGTCATCAAGAGTAGTTTGATGGTCTTCTCGTCGAGGCCGCGGAGGTCGCGGTTGCTGAACGCTTGCAGCACCTTCCGGTGAAACAGGGTCAGAAAGGGCTCGATCTTCCCGTCCACGACCATCTGCGCCAGCGCGGCCCGCAGCTCGTCGACGTGAACCGCGACGCTCGATTGCTCCTGAAGCATCAGGGCCAGATGCTCCCATTGAAGCTCGCGAATGACCCGGTTTGGAATTTCCAGATCGTAGCCGAGGACGTTTCTTGGTGAGCTCCCCAAGGTCAGCATCCCTAGAAAGTACAGGAGCGAAAGGAAAGGTGCGTGGGACGCGAGGCTCTTGACGCCGAAACGATCGACGATCTCGCTTCGAACATGCCCCTCACCCAAGATGACCTGCAGCAACGCGAGGCGGCTTTCCGCGTCGCTCCCGCCCAACGTCCCCATGCGTTGGAGGTGACCGTACTCCGTTCGCACGTTGCGATCGAGCATTTCCTTTGGGTATTCGCGCATTCGATCGAGCTGGCTCAAGAAGTAGAGCACCATGTCCGCGTTGAACACGCGATCCTCGCTCCGCTCGGCAAAGCGGTATCCGTTGTAGTGCTCTTCCAAGACCTTGAGCAGCGCTCGCCGGTCCGAGAGCTCGGGAAGCTCCGCGAGGGCTGCACGAGCCGAAAGAAACTCGTCCACGGCACGCTCCGTGTCCGCACGAGTAAACCCGGCCAACGTGCTCAGTCCGATGTCAAGAGATGCATGGGTCGCGATGTTGAAGCCACTGGACAGGTCATCGAGCATCAGGGGCGAAACGCCGGTAATGAACATCCGCGCCACCGCCCCTGACGTCGTTCCAGACTTCAACGTCGCATAGAAAGTGCGCACGAAGCCGGTCCGCTTGACGATGTCCTCGTACACCCCTTCGGCTCCTCCCGCCAGAAGGCGGTTCGCGAAATGGTCGTACTCGTCGATCAGCACGTAAAGTTGGCGCCCAACGCCATGAACGACCGCCAGCAATGCGCCAAGGAGCGCTTCCGGGTCGACCAGGCTCGGTAGACGGCTCTCCAGCCTCGACAGCTCTGGAATATGTGCACTTCGCCCGAGGATGAGGCTCTCGATGCTCCCCCGCACCGTCTCGAAAAATGTTCGCAGCAGCGTCTCCGGACCGCGATCCGTGGCCACTCGGGAGAAATCCAAGGTGAGAACGAGGTATTTGTTGCGCTCCTCGGTCGGGTGCTCGTGAATCCACAAGCCTTGAAAGAGCTCGTCGAACTGCTCCTTGTAACCGAGGTCGTAATAGTGCTCGAGCATGCTCACCAAGGTCGACTTGCCAAAGCGGCGCGGCCTTAGAAAGACGATATGCCTATAGTCGGCCTCCAGCACAGGGAGGTAAGGCGTCTTGTCGGCGTAGAAGTACCCCCCCGTTCGGAGCTGCCGAAAGTTGCTTATGCCATAGGGAATCTTCATGGGCCCTTGCGGTGCACCAGTTTAGCACCAGCGCCGAGGTTCCTGCGCCCCCAAGCGTCAGTCGTAACGCGCAATCAAGAAGAAGCTCCCCTCACCGAGCTCCTTTACGCGCTCTTCGGACAGGTCGACGTCCTCCACATCCCAGTCGAACGCAGCGGCAAGCTTGGTACCCTTCACGGACTCTTCGTGCGGCTCCTGGCCCATGTCGCAACCTGTAATCACGTCGTCTTCGTCGTCTTCCGGTGTTTCCACCAGCTCGCCATGCGCGCAGTAGCCCGACGCCAGGGCTCCCGTGGGCACCAGGAACCAAGACGGCTCGCCGGAGATGCCCTCGTTGAGCAGAGGTTTCAGGCTCTCTCTCACTTCGTTGCTGAACGCGGAGGCTGTCTTCCCCTCGATTTGACGCACACTTTCGATGGTAAAGCGCTCGGGACCACCGTCGGCGGAGGCCGACGCTACGGGTAGACCCACCACCACGTCTTGCTCGCCGTCGACGTACACGAGGCTCTGCGCCACGACGAACACGCCTTCTTTCGTGGGCGCCAGTGCGGCCTCCAGGGCTTCGAGCTCGGCGCGCAGGGCCTTGCCGTGGAAGGTCGCGCGGCGCTTCCAGCCGTGCACCAAAAGCACTTCGGTATCTTCGGACGTGTGGTCAGGTTGCATCGTCATGGCTTGTCTCCCTTCCGTTTCCCAAGACTCTTCCACCAAACTACCAGTCAGGACGACCTGGCGCGGTAGGCGGACAGGGCCGCTTCGTGCGCGTCTCCGCCCCAAAGCTCTGCGAAGATATCCCGCTCGCGCTCCAGGGCCTCGCCCCTTCGTGCCTTCTTGACCTCGCGCAAAGCCTTCTTGATGGCGGCCACGCTCGCGCGCGGGTTGTCGGCCAAACGATGGACGAGCGCTATCGCCCGCTCCCGCGCACAGCCCTGATCCACGACCTCCATCACGAGGCCCATGCGACAGGCCTCTTCGGCGGGCACGCGCTCGGCCGTCAACAACAGGCGCGCCGCGTTTTGCGCGCCCACGCGCTCGATCAGCCTCGTGACGCCACCCCACGCGGGGGACAGCCCCATCTTCGCGTGTTTGAACGACATGCTCGCGTGGCGCTCCATCACCACCATGTCGCACAAGAGCAGAAGCTCGGTGCCGCCTCCCAACGCGGTCCCTTGCACGGCGGCGATCACGGGGATGTCGCAGTCCTCGAGGGCCGCCATCTCTTGACCCATGTCGAGCACATCCATGGGCCCCTCACCGCGCCGCACGGCCTCGTCGATTTCCCGCAAATCGCCGCCGGAAACGAAGATGTCGGAGCCGGCTCCCGTGAGCACCACGCCGCGCACGTTGGGGCTCTCAGCGGCCCCGCGCACCGCCTCAGCCAGGAGCCTCGCCACACGCCGATCGATCGCGTTCTTCACGGCCGGGCGATCGATGGTGAGAACCATCGCGTCCCCCACGAGGTCCACGTGCACCGTCACGTCAAAGGCCGCGCGGCGTAGGCCCGCGCCCCCCTTCGTTGCTTGCGCTCGGCCTCGACGACACCCGCGATGCGCTCGTCGACGGCCCTGCGGTTGGGTGGAGAGGTCGCGAGGCGCTCGGCCTGCTCGATGATCGCCACGGCCACGTCCACGGCGCTCGCGCGCTCGATGCCTTCGAGCCCGGGCGAGCTGTTGATCTCCAAAATCTTCGGCCCGACCTTGGACTCGAGCATGTCCACACCGGCCACTTCGAGGCCCATCACCTTGGCCGCGCGCACCGCCACGCGCCGGTAAGCCGCGGGCAACACGAGCGCCTTGCCCTTGCCGCCGCGATGCAAATTCGAGCGAAATTCCCCGGGTTTTGCCACCCTGCGCATGGCCGCTATCACGCGGCCTCCGACGACCAAGACGCGCACGTCGCGGCCCTTCGACTCGCGGATGTACTCCTGCAAAATGATGTCTTGGCCCATGGCCCAGAAGGTCTCCAGCAACGCGTGCACGGCCTGCGGCGTCTCGGCGATCATCGTGCCGATGCCCTGGGAGCCCTGCTGCAACTTGACGATCGCGGGGCAGCCGCCCACAAGCTCGATCGCCGCGTCGACACCGTCGGGGCTGCGCGCGCACACGGTGGCGGGCACGTCGATGCGGTTCCTCGTGAGGAGCTGCATCGCCCGCAGTTTGTCGCGGCTCCGCGCGATGGCGACGGCCCCGTTGACGACGGGCACGCCCATGAGATCGAGCTGGCGCACCACGGCGAGGCCGTAGTTCGTGATGCTGGCGCCGATGCGCGGGATGACGACGTCGTAGCGAGGCAACACATTGCCGCCATAAAGGAGCAAAGGTCGACCCTTCAGCACCACGATCTGAAGCGACAGGGGATCGATGACGCTCACGTCGTGACCACGAGCGCGCGCCGCGAGGACGATGCGGCTCGTGGAGTAGAGCGAGGCGTTGCGAGACAAAACGAGAAACCGCATGAAGGGCCGCGAAGGCTACTCATGCGACGCAAAGGGCGCGAGGGGCGAACGGCGAAGCCTTGCGCCCGCGAATGTTTCGTGTACGAATCTTTTTCGAAAAGCCGCGAAAGAAGCCGCGGCGCAAAGGAGTCGGGCATGTGGCAGCCGTTTACCGAAGAGCACGAGCAGTTCCGAAAGACGGTCCGGTCCTTCGTGGAGAAGGAGCTCGCGCCCTTCGTGGACGAGTGGGAAGAGGCCGAGCTGTTCCCCAACGAGGTGTTCAAACGCGCCGGTGAGCTTGGCATCCTCGGCGCCCACTTTCCGGAGGAGCACGGCGGCGCGGGCCTCGACTATTGGTTCTCGATCGTCAAGGCCGAGGAGCTACCGCGGGCGCGTTGCGGTGGTGTGGGCATGGGCCTCTTGGTGCAGAGCGACATGGCCACGCCGGTCATCAGCGACATCGGCACCAAAGAGCAAATCGACGAGTTTTTGCGGCCTGCGCTGGCGGGCGACAAGGTAGCCGCGCTCGGCGTGAGCGAGCCCGGCGCGGGCAGCGACGTGGCTGGCATTCGCACGGTCGCGCGCAAGGACGGCGACGACTACGTCCTCTCGGGCCAGAAGACGTTCATCACCAATGGCACGCGCGCCGACTTCGTCACGTTGCTGGCCAAGACGTCCCCCGAGAAGGGAGCCCACGGCTGCTCATTCTTCTTGGTGCCCACCAAGACGCCCGGCTTTCACGTCGCAAAGAAGCTGAAAAAGATGGGCAATTGGGCCTCCGACACGGCGGAGCTGTTCCTTGAAGATGTGCGCATCCCCAAGCGCTACCTGCTCGGTGAAGAGAACCAGGGCTTCATGTACCTGATGCAAAACTTCCAAACCGAGCGCCTGATCGCCAGCGCAAGCGCCATCGCGGGGGCCTTTTTGTCGCTCGAAACCGCGGTCGCCTACGGGCGCGATCGCGTCGCGTTCGGCAAGCCGATCATCAAACGCGAGGTGTGGCAGCACAAGTTCGTGGACCTCTACACCAAGGCCGAAGGCGCCAAAGCCTTCGTTTACAAGGTCGTCGATGCCTACAACGACGAGCGCTACGTCAAGCACGTGCCCCTCTCGTTCGAGACCGTGAAGCTCATCTCGATGGCGAAGATCTTGGTGGGCGACGTGGCCGACGAGGTGATCGACACGTGCCTCCAATTCCACGGCGGCTGGGGCTACATCGAAGACTTCCCCGTCTCGCGCGCTTACCGCGATCAGCGCCTCCTCCGCATCGGCGGCGGCACCACCGAGACCATGAAGTATTACGTCGCAAAGCTCCTTGGTTTGTAGGCGCTTTTGCGCTTCGAAAAAAAATCGAGACAAGGGCGTCGCCTCGGAGTATGAGGGGCGCCCTTTCTTTCCGGGCCTGTAGCTCAGTTGGGAGAGCGCTTGCATGGCATGCAAGAGGTCAGGGGTTCGATTCCCCTCAGGTCCACCAAGCTCGAATTGCCTTCAAATCAAGGCAAATGCGATAGGGGGCGGCGGGGCCCAACGGAGCGGCGAGGCTGCTCACGCCGAGCGCGTTGCGCGGCAGGTTGCGGCCCCCGTGGCAAACGCGTAGCTCGCGTAGTGATGCGACCCCTCGTGATTGTGAATCCCCGCTCCGGCGGTGGTCGAACGGGCACAACCTACAAGGCCATGCACGACGTCATCGAGCGCTCGCTCGGCACGATCGACGTGGCCATAACCGAAGCGCCACGCCACGCGCTCGAGCTCGCGAAGAACGCCGCGCTCGAAGGGCGCGAGATCGTCATCGCGGTGGGCGGCGACGGCTCGATTCACGAGGTCGCCAACGGCCTGCTGGAAGCCGCTGAACAGGGCAAAAAGGGCACGAAGCTCGGTGTGATTGGCCAGGGCACGGGCGGCGATTTTCGTCGCACCCTGGGCATCGAGCACCGCCTCGATCACTACTGCAAGGCCATCGCCGACGGCAAAACGCGCGCTTGCGACGTGGGCAAGGCCTCGTTCACGGGCAACGACGGCGCGCCCATGCACAGCTACTTCGTCAACATCCTCTCCGTCGGCATGGGCGGCTTGGTGGATCGCTATGTCGCAGACATGAGCTCCAAAATGGGCGGCACCGCGGCCTATTTTCTCGCCTCGCTGCGCGCGCTCGTGGGTGGCGAGATAGGCGTCGTGCGGGCGACCATCACG
>CAYLJT010000395.1:0-8031 GCA_964383995.1 uncultured Polyangiaceae bacterium | reverse complement strand
CCCGGGCGTCGTTCAATCCCGGGCGTCGTTCAATCCCGGGCGTCGTTCAATCCCGAGCGTCATTCAATCCCGGGAGTGCCGTTATTTCAGCGCCCGCGCGAGCTCCCGTCGCACCTCGGCCACGGCGGCGTAGTGTTCGGGGGCGGTGCGGATGGTGCCGGCGACGGTGCCCTTGCATTGGGGACAGTCTTCCCGTCGAGGCGGCAAGGGTGTCCGACAGGTGGGCTCGGAGCAGACGTCGCTCCGTACGCCACGACCGAGGACGTAGCCTAAAAGCACGGCCCCGACGAAGATGAAGGTGCTGAGCGGGTAGGGCACCAAGAACACGGCAAACGAGCCCACCACCAGGCCCAGCAAGAGGCCCGTGCCCGCGCGCGTGCGGCGCAGGCGAAACACGGGCCGCGGCGCGCCCTTGGGTAGACGTGTGAAGGCCCTGGGACCTTCCCGTTCGTTGTCCCAGACATATTCGCAGCGCCGGCAATGCCAGCGCTTCTTGCCAAAGAGGAAGGTCGGGATGTAGTCGAGCAGCACGAGGGGCAAGAACACCAGCGCTGCCGGTGTGTTGAAGCGTGGGTAGCTTTTTTCGTGGAAGCAGTAGGTCAGCTCGCAGCGGGGGCAGCGCACTTCTTCCGATGCTTGCAGGCCCGGCTCGCGGTAAGGGTGGTTTCCCCGCGGGTCGCTGGGCACGGGCTCTTCGTCCTCGTGGTCGTCACCAAGCGCGGCCTCCGCCAGCTCGTTCAGGATGATCTCCGCGTGCTCCACGTCGCGCCGCGAAACGTCGAGCCGGATGCCGCCGGCGGCGACGGTGTACAGGGGGTTGAACGCCGTCGGCTCGAACACGTGGGCCCGCACGCCTCCCGCCTGCAACGCGGCCTTGGCGGCGTTGGCCTCCAGAGGATCGAGGTAGGTGCGTAGGGTGACGAGGTCGGCCATGGCTCAGGTCCGAATCTCCTCCAACACGAACACCACCTTGCCACTCTCCCGACTCGCGTCGAGGTCGACCTTGCCAACGATCATCCAGTCGTTGTTGTCTTCCGGGTCGTACAGCACCTGGCTGACCTGCCAATGGGTCTCGTGCTTTTCGACCATGGTACCTTGCGGCGACCTTGCGCCCGGGTCGGTGCGGATAGTTGCGTGCTCTTCGAAGTAGGGTCCAAGCAGCGGTTCCAGCCGCTCCTTCGTCCACGGGTTTTCGGGGTCGGCGCTCCTGACCAGCGTGGCGGCGGTCTCGAAGTCGCGCCGTGACAGGGCGCGAATGACATGGAAAAGGCTGTTGCGCACAAGCACCATGAAGGCCTTCGCGTCCCTTGTGATGTCTGGCCTTGCCTTCTCCGGCTCGGGCTCTTCGAGGGTTTTCTTGCTGGGGTCGAAGGCGTCGGCTCCCAGGCGCATCATGCGCTCCCACTCGTCGAGCAAGCTGGAGTCGACCCCGCGCACCAGCTCTCCGAAATAAACCGCGATGTCGTCGGTGGCGTCGGTCCTGGCCAGGGCAGGCACGGTCTGGACGAGGGCTTTGTACACATCGGACAGGTAGCGTAGGAGCTGACCTTCGATGCGTTCCAGGCCCAATTCACGCACCATTTCGTCGAAGCTCAGAAAGTTTTCGTACATCTCCCGGGCTACCGCCTTGGGGCGGATGTTGTCGTCTCCTACCCAGGGATGCAGCTCGGCGAAGGCATTGAACGTGTCGTAGATGAAGTCGGCGCGCGGCTTCGGGTGCTCGATTTTGGCGAGCTCTTCCATGCGGTCTTCGTACTCCACCCCGGCGGCCTTCAGCTCGGCGAGCTTCTCGGTTTTGGCCCTGTCGACCTGCTTTTGCAGGATGAGCTCGGGGTTTTCCAGGATCGACTCGACCAAGGTAAGAACGTCCAGGCCGTACTCCGGGTGCAGCGGGTCGAGCTGCTTGAGCGTGTCGATGAGGTAGAGGCCCAAGGCATGGTGGATGGAGAAGTCTTCCTGGAGATCGACGTGGACACGCACGGGCGGGCCGCCGTCGCGCTCTTTCAGGGGCACGAGGGTCAGGATTTTGGCCTCGACGAGGGAGCGGAAATAGGTCAACGCCTCGCGTTTTTTGTGCTTTTTGGAGCCGGGAGGCTCGTGGCAGTTGTTGAGCAGGCCCTTCAGCGCGCGGCAGCCCCCGCCGTCTGTGCGCTCGAGGGTGCTGACGAGCAGGCCGTGACTGACCTTGAATTTGGACACCAGGGGCTCGGGCGGAGAGTTGATGAGCTTCTCGAAGGTCTGTTTGTCCCAGTGCACATAGCCCTTCTCCGGGGGCTTGCGGCGCACGATGCGCTTCTTCTTGACGGGGTCGTCGCCGGCCTTGGCCTCCAGGCGCATGTTCTCGATGACGTGCTCGGGCGCTTGGGCCACCACCGTGCCGCGGTCGTCAAAGCCTTTTCGCCCGGCGCGGCCGCTGATTTGTTGGAAGTCGCGCACCTTGAGGATGGCCGTCTTTTCGCCGTCGTATTTGCACAGCTTGGTGAACAAAACGGTGCGGATGGGGATGTTGACGCCGACGCCGAGGGTGTCTGTGCCACTGACGATCTTGAGCAAGCCCTTTTGCGCGAGCTTCTCCACCAATAGCCGGTATTTGGGCAGGAGGCCCGCGTGGTGGACGCCGATGCCGTGGCGGATGAAGCGCTGCATCTCCTTGCCGTAGGGGCTCGACCACTCGAAGCCGAAGGTTGCCTCGGTGATCGCGCGCTTCTCTTCCTTGGTGCAGTAGTCCATGCTCAACAGGGCTTGAGCCGTCTCGGCCGCGGAGCGCTGGGTGAAATTGACGATGTAGACGGGCGCCCGCTCGGCGCGGATGAGCTTCTGGACGCTCTCGTGCAGGGGCACCTCGGCGTATTCGAAATCCAGGGGAACGGGCCTGTCTTTCGAGCGCACGACGCTGGTCGGGTGGCCGGTCCTGGTGGTCAGATCGTCCTCGAAGAACTTCATGTCTCCGAGGGTGGCGCTCATCAGCAGAAAACGCGCTTGGGGCAGCGAAAGCAGGGGAATTTGCCAGGCCACGCCCCTTTCGTTGTCCGAGTAATAATGGAACTCGTCCATGATCACATAGTCGATGTCGGCGTTCTCGCCGTCGCGAAGGGCCCAGTTGGACAGCACCTCGGCCGTACAACAGATGACCCGAGCGTCCCTGTTGACGGCGGCGTCGCCCGTCAACAGGCCGACGTAGCGGGGGCCGAGCTCGCGGCACAAATGGAAGAATTTCTCGCTGGCTAGGGCCTTGATCGGCGTCGTGTAGACGCTGCGCCTGCCATCGGACAGCGCCAAAAACTGCATGGCCAGGGCGACGAGCGATTTGCCGGAGCCGGTGGGGGTGGCCAAAATGACGTTCTTGCCGGCGATGATCTCTAAAATGGCCTCTTCCTGCGCGGGGTAGAGCGAGAGGCCCTTTTCAGCCACGTAGTCCAGGAACCGGTCGAGCACGTCGTCGGGGCGGAAATCGTCGAGGGGAGGCAGGCGACGGCCTAGCGGCGCTTCGTCGTCGAGGCTGGTCGGTTGCATGGGGCGGCTACGGTACGGGACGAGAGCGGGAACGGGAAGGGGGAGACCCGGAGGGGGGAAGACAGCGAGCGGCCTTGGTGGCAGCATCGGCCGCGATGGAAGCGCTTTCGTTCGGCTCGTTGCGGGTTCGCGTGGTCGGTGGCGTGGACAAAAAGGGTGGGGGAGACGGGCCCGCCGTGGTGCTTTGTCACGGCTTTGGCGCACCGGGGGACGACCTCGTGCCGCTGGTTCGGGCCCTGGATGTGCCGCGGGAGGTGCGCTTCTTCTTGCCGGAGGCGCCGCTCGAAGCGGATGTGGGCATGGGCGCCGGCTGGGACGCGCGAGCCTGGTGGCCCATCGACATGATGCGTGTGCAGATGCTGTTGGCGCGGGGTCAGGGGGCGGAGCTGGGGGCGGAGTCGCCGAAGGGGCTCGACGCAGCGAAGAGCGCGTTGGTGGAGGCCGTGGAGGCCATCCAGGGGGCCTTCGACGTGAAGGCGGAGCAGCTTGTGTTGGGCGGCTTTTCGCAGGGCGCGATGTTGTCGCTCGAGACCGTGTTGACGGGCGCCTTGCCCGTGCGGCGGCTCGCGGTGCTGTCGGGCTCGATCATCGCCGAAGAGCGGTGGCTCGCGGCCATGAAGAGCGCGGCGCCGGGCCTGAAGGTCTATCAGGCGCATGGGCGCATGGATCCGATCCTGCCCTTCGCCGCGGCGGAGCGGCTGCGCCTGAAGCTCGAAGAGCACGGGGCCAAGGTGACGTGGACACCGCACATGCGGGGGCACGAGATTCCCCCCGTGGTGATGCAGGGCTTTTCGGCCTGGATTCGTGCTGAAATCTAGGGATCGAGGCGCTGGGTCACGCGCTCGTCGTCGACCTCGAACAGGTGGCTGACGACGGCCTTCACCGAGGCGTCGAGGAAGGGCACGAGGGCGAGCTCGTCCCAGGCGATGTGCCGCACGCGGCGCAGGCCGTCCTCGCCGATGATGCCCGCGTCGAACAGGTGCAGTGCGGCGCCGATGTAGGTGTCGAAGAGCGCGATGCCGCGCTGCGATAGGGCGCGGCGCTCTTCTTCGGGGGTGTCGACGACGTCGTGCATGAGCACGGCGCGTACGCGCTCCCCCGCCAGCTCTTTGGCCGCGCGGCCGAAGGCTACGTCGCCCTGACCGGTGTCACCGAACAGCACGAAATCGGCCTCGGGATAGAGGCGCGTGATGTGCTCGAAGTTGTCGAGCTTCTTGCTGGCGATCACGCGGCTGCCGAAGATACTGCCGAAATTGCCCGTGAAAACCGCGATGTTCGTGGCGCCGCGCAGGCCGAGCGCCTTGCGCGTCGCGCGCTCGACGAGACCCAAACCGTCCTCCGGGCGCGCGGTGACGAACAGCACGTCGCCCTCCGGATCATCCCCTCGGGGGCCCCTGTCGATTTCCGCAAACACCTGCAAAACCCCTGGATATACCGTCTTTTCGGGGAACCTCTTGTCGCGCCAGTTGGCGTAGAAGGTGTCGTCGATGTCGCTCACCACCTTGACGTCACGGCCCCCGCGCGCGGCGGCCTCGCTCGCGAAATGCGCGAGGATCTCGGCGCGAATTTCTTCGTCGTCGATGTCGCCGTAAATCAGCTTGCCGAGGTCTTCTTCGGTGCCGCGGGCGTCGATGGCGCGCTTGAGCGCGAACAGATCGGGCCCCGTGGTGCTGCACAAAAGCTTCTTCGCGGCGAGCTCGAGCTGGCTCGTCGTGACGCGCTTTTGGATGGCATTGAGCAGGCGATCCTTCGAGGCGACGTCGAGATCGGCGAGGCGCTCGTTGGTGAGGCGGGCGACGAGCTCCTCGCGATGTTTGGGGCCGAAGAAGTGATCGTCGACGTCCCCCAAGAGCCAGTCGAGGTCGATGGTGGTGAGGGCTCGCCGCAGATCGTCGGCCGCCATTTGGCTCACGAGCTCGATGATCTTGCGCTCGTCTTTGCGGTCGGTGAAGCCCTTCAAGAGCGAGGTGATGTGCTCGACCGGATCGGGGGGCGGAGGGGCGCTCGGCATGGCCGGGATACTACGCCACGACGCCGTGGTCGCTGGGCCAAACGCGACGGAAGCCCACGCCCACCACGCTGCCGTCGCCGCGCGCGACGAGCGCCCCGAAGCGGCATTTTTCGGCCAATACGCCTTCGCCGAACACGCCATCCTCGCGCGCGAAACGCACGGCCTCGCCCTCGTTCAACGCGGCGAAGACCCGCGCGTCGTCGGCCAGCGACGTGAGCTCGGGGGCCTCCGCGTCGCGCGCTTTGTCGCGCGGCGTTTTGCGCACGATGCCCTCGGCCACCCACACGTAAAGGCTCTCGCCCTCGGCGAACAGCACCACGCCTGCGCGGCGACCGCCGCCCTCGGTGGGCACCTCGACGATGCGCCCCACGCCGGGCTCCGAGCTCTTGCGACCCCCGAGCCGCTTGCGCACGGCGTCGATCGTTGGAGGTCCAAACGATATTTCGGTGAGCGGGAGACGGCGCGCCATTCAGAAGCTCCCCGTGACGCCCACGCGATCGGCGCCGATGTACGGCGAAAGCGAAGCGCTGGTCGGCTCGTCGGGCGCGCTGAAGAGCAGGTAGCCGCCGAGGGCGGTGAGCAGCACGCCAGCGCCCACGCCGAGGTTCGCGCCCCAGGCGTAGGCGGACGCGCGGTCGACCGCGGCGAAGCCCTCTTCGTCGCAGCGTTTGTCGGGGCAATGCTCGTCGATCGTGGGCGTTTCTTTGGCCGTCAGACCCACGAAGACACCGCCGGCGGCGAGGGCCACGAGGCCCGTCGTGAGCAACACGTAGCCCGAGGCATCGGAGGCTTCCGGTCGGGGGCTCGGCGTCGCGCTCGGCTCGTCGGGCTCGTCTCTCGGCTCGTCCTTCGGATCGTCGTGGCGCGCGTCAACCGCCGCCACGGCGCCGCTCTTGGCGGGACGAAGGCGCGGGACGGAGACCTCCATGCGCTCCCCGGGGCCCACGTTGACGGTGGTGCGAAAGGGCTGCTTTCCAGGCGCTTCGGCGGTGATTTCGATGGCGCCGGGATCCGTGGGCAGGGGCGTACCGAAGGACGCTTCACCGAGCACGACGCCCCTTCGCGTGACCACCAGGCCCTCGCTGTCGTCTCGGACAACGATGCCCAGGTAGGCGAGGTTTTGCTCCAAGGCGCGGGCCCGCTCGTCGGCGAGCTTCTTTCGCTTCGGGTCGTCTTGGCGCGCGGCCATGCCCGACGCTTCTTTGTACTCGGTCCACGCGGAGGCCGTTTTTCCCTGCTTTTCGTGGCAGCTCGCCAGATTGAGCAGGGCGCCGAGGGCCTCGTCGAGGGCGTAGCTCTCGGCGAATTTGGCGCAGGCGCGATCGATTTTGCCCGCCTGCAGCAGCGCCCGCGCTTCGTTGAAGAGGGCTTCGGCGGCCGCTGGATCGTGGCGTTTGGAGGGCTCGGCGCCGGCGTTGTGGGGCAAGGCCAGGAGCGCGACGCAGAGCACGGTGACGACGCGATAACCCTTCATTTGCGGCTCGAAAGCAGGTCGTCGGGGCTCTCCGCGGCGGCGTTCGCGCGGGGCACGGCGCGCGGCGCGGGCCTTGGCGCGGGCGGCTTGGGGGGCGTGGGAGCCGCTTTGGGGGCGCTCTTCGGCGAGGCGGAAGGGACCTTGGCAGCGACGGGTGCAGGCGCGATCGGCGCTGCAACGGGCGCGTCGGGCAGGTCGTCGATGTCGGTGACCTCGACCCCGCTGGTGAGCGAAAACGCGGTGCGCGCGGCGGCGACGCGCGCCGCGGCGACGGTGGCGATCCCGCGGCGCGCGGCCGCGGTATGCTCGCTCGACGCGGCGCGCATGGCGTCGACCACCACGAACGCGAGGACCACGATCAGCGCCGACAGCGACGCCACAGCGGCGAACGCGAGGCGCGACGAGGGACCCTTCGCGTCGCTCTTGCGGGGGCGCACTTCGCTTTGAAACAGCGTGGTCTGCGCGTCGCCGCTCGGGGCTTCCGTGAAGTGCGCCGCGCCCGCGCCGTGGCCCTCGCGGCGCAGGATGCGCGCCGCGCGCTCGGCGTGCTCGGGGCCGCTTGGCCCCGCGAACGGCGCGAGCGCGCGGGCCAGCTCGGCCACGTCGTTGAAGCGGTGCATGGGCTTTTTGGCGAGGGCGCGCAGCACCACCGCTTCGAGGCCCGCGGGCACGCCGAACGGCCCGAGCGGCGCGGGCTGCGCTTCGAGCACCTGGGAGGTGACGTGCGCCGCAGAACTGCCGCCGAAGGCCGCGCGACCCGCCAAAAGCTCGTACAAAATTGCGCCGAGCGACCACACGTCGGCGCGCGCATCGACGTCCTTCGCGCAGCGGATTTGCTCGGGCGCCATGTACAGCGGCGTGCCGAGCGCGATCAGCGTGAGGGTGACCGCGCGATCGGTCTCATCCATCGGCAGCGCGCTCTTGGCGATGCCGAAATCGAGGACCTTGACCAGCGGGCGACCGTCGACGCGGCGCGTGAGAAACAGGTTTCCAGGCTTCAAATCCCGATGAACGATGCCGTTGGCGTGGACCT
>CAYLJT010000394.1:0-8054 GCA_964383995.1 uncultured Polyangiaceae bacterium | reverse complement strand
GCAGCAGGGCCGTGCGCGTGGCGATGGGCAGCGTGAGGGGATCGGCCTCACCGCGCGCGAGACGCAGGGCGCCGACGTAGGCGATCATCGCGGCGTTGTCGGTGCAGCTCGCGAAGGGGGGCACGAACAGCGTGAGGTTCGCGCGCTCGCAGGCTGCGGCCATGGCGCTGCGCAGACCGCGGTTCGCGGCCACGCCGCCCGCCAACGTGATGCGCAGCAGGCCCTCGCGTTTGGCCGCTTTGACGGCCTTTTTCACGAGCGTATCGACGATCGTGGCTTGAAAGGCCGCGCACACGTCGTGAAGCTCGGCGCCCTCGGGGACGGCGCCGCGCGCCGCGACGTAGCGCGCCATCGCGCTCTTGATGCCCGAAAAGCTGAGCTCGAGGGAGCCCGGGAGCGAGGGCGCGAGGGCGACGATGTCGTGGCCCCGCGCGGCGTCGCCCTGGGCCGCAAGGCGGTCGATAATGGGGCCACCGGGGTAGCCTAGATGGAGCAGCTTCGCGACCTTGTCGAAGGCCTCGCCCGCCGCGTCGTCGCGCGTGGCGCCAAGCTCGGTGACCGCATCGAGGGTCGGACCGTCCACGCGATAAAAGGCCGAATGACCGCCTGAAACGAGCAGCGCGAGGAAGGGGTAGGCGGGGGGCTCGGGCGCGTCGACGCCGCGCCGGAGAAAGACCGCGAGCAGGTGCCCCACCAGGTGATCGACGCCGACGAACGGCTTCTCTGCGGCGAAGGCCATGCCCTTCGCGGTCTGCGAACCGACGAGCAGGGCGCCGGCCAGGCCCGGTTGCACGGTGGCGGCGATGCCATCGAGGTCCGCGACGCCGAGGTTCGCCCGGGCGAGGGCCGCGCGGATCACCGGCACGATCGTGCGCGCGTGATCGCGCGCCGCGACCTCGGGCACCACGCCACCGTAGGGCGCGTGCAGCTCGATCTGGCTGTGAACGACGTCGGAGAGCACCTCGCCGTCTTCGCGGACCACGGCCGCGGCGGTCTCGTCGCAGGACGTCTCGATGCCTAGGACCTTGAGCACGCGAGCCTTTAGAAGCCGCAATCGCCGTCGCGGCGTGACAGCGGAAAGATGCCGAAAATCGGCGCGCGCCCCGCGCTGGCGTCGGGGTGTCCCGCGCGCAAGAGACGCACCTCGCTCTCTTCGACGCTGACCAACGACACCACGGCGAACAGCGCCTCGGCGGAGGGATCGGCGGGGGTCACCGCGTAGATCAAATTGCGCTCCCGACCTTCGCCAAAATCGAGCTGCGAAAGCGGGTCATTTTGCATGGGGACGATGGGGCGCAGCTCGGCGTCGACGAGCAGCCTGCGCACGGGCGTGGTCTCGTCGGCGGCCTCGTAGGTCGCGAGCGTGCCCGGGCTGTCCGCGGTGTCGATGCGCGAAGCGTCGAGGCGAAGCCGCATCTGCACCCGGGGCGAGAGGCCCGTTCGAAACTCGTTGGCTAGCGTGACCGAGCCGCAATAAGCCTCGTCGGGCCCCGTGGAGAAGCGCGCCAGGTCGTCGCAGCCGGTCGCCGCGAGCGCGCACAGGGCGAGACCCGCCACGAAAAACGGTTTGAGCTCAAACCAATCGAAACGCACTACGAGCCCCCTCCGAGCAGGGCCTTGGCGGCGTCTCGGACACGGGGCTCGGCGTCGTGCGCGGCGATGGCCCGCAACACCGGATCGCGCACCTTCGCGTCGACGAGGCCCAGCGAGCGCACGGCGGCCTCGCGGACGAGGGCGTATTCGTCGTGCTCGGCCGCCTGCGCGAGGGCTTTGCCGATCTCAGGGTTGGTCTTCACGTCGGAGAGGCGCCCGAGGGCCTCGACGGCGCGCACCCGCAAAGGCCAGGCCGAAGAGCCCGTGGCCATCTCGGCGACGGCCTTGATCACGCGCGCATCGGCCACGCTGGCGAGGGCCGACAGGGCCGCGCGCTGAACCGTGGGCTCTTCGTCGGAGAGGGCGCTCAAAATGGCCTCTTGAGCCTCGGGCTCGGCGCGCCGCGCGAGCACCTCGATGGCCCGCGTGCGAACCTCCACCGAAGGGTGTTTCGCGAGCGCTACGAACCCGGTGACCGCGGCCTCAGCGATACCCTCGGCGCGGGCTTTGGCCTGGGCGAGCAGGGTGGGGTCCACGCCTTCGATGCCGTCGGTGAAGGGCGAAAGCGACGCCCCGGAGGGCCCCGCGAGCAGCGCGTCAGCGACCACGCGCGCCCGTTCGGGGGAGGTCATGACGGCCGCGACCGCGGCGGTCTCGAGGGCCGGGCCCAGGGCCACGAGGGCGCGCGCGCGATCCGTAGCGTCGTAGCCCGTGGGCCGTAAACCGCGCAGGACCTCGCGTGTGCTGACCACCCCGTCGGGCACGGGCAAAGCGTCGGCGCCCCGCCGATACTCGCCGATCGCGAAGGCTGTCGCGGCCAACACCGACACCGAAGCGAGCTCTTCGTCGGCCGAGAATACGGCCGACGCGAGCGTCGCTTCGGCGGCCTTGCGCGCGTCGGGCTTCGCCTTGGGAGCGAGCCGCGCGAGCGTGAGCAGAGCCGCCTCGCGCAGGGTCGCGTCGGTCGAGTCGGCGACTGCGAAGAGCACGCTCATCGTGGTCGTGTCGGCGGCCCCGGCTTCGAGCTCACCGAGCGCGTGCACGGCGGCGGCGCGCGCCACGGCGCCCGCTTCGGGCGATCGCACGATGTCGTTGAGGCGACCGACGTAGCGCTTGTCGTGGCGCAAACCGAGCCCTACGGCGGCGAGCGCGCGCACGTCGGGGGACGGTGACGCCAGCAAGTCGACAAGCAGCCCCTCGGCTTTCGCGTCATTCATGCGCGCTACGCCCCACGCTGCGGCGAGCGCCAACGAGTCGGAGGGCGCGAGGGCCATGCTGTCGTTCTTCGGCAAGAGCACCTGCTCGTAGCGAGGCAGAAGGCTCGGCTCGCGCAACGCGCCGCAGGCGATCATGGCGCGCACACGCAGCGATCGTTCGGCGTTGCCCGTCGCGAAGTTCAAGAGCGGCGCGCCCGCCCCTTTGTTCTCCACATAGGCGAGCACTTCGATCGCGATTTTCTGCTGGGACTCTCGCGAATCCGCGAGCGCATCGAGCAGCGGCTTCACCGCGCGCGCGCCGATCTTCGCGAGCTCGGCGCGGGCCTTCGAGGCCTCGGCCGAGTCCCCCGGGCCGCCCCTGCGCGCCTTTTGAACGAGCGGCAAGGTCATCGCGCCGTACAGCTCGACGAGCAGCGCGCGGTAGATGGTGCGCTGCGGATTGCCTACCGCCGCCGGCAAAAGCTCGCGCTCCAACACCTCCAACGTGCCGCGACCGAGGTTCACCTGCATCGACATGCGCGCCGCCCGCGCGATCAGCTCCTCGTCGGCGGAGGCACGCACCACGCGTCGAAACAAGCGATCGGCCTCGTCCACCTGCCCGGTCGAGAGCAGAAGCTCCGCCAGATCGAAATACACGGTAAAAAGCCGGTCATTTTTGACGATCGCCTGACGGTACTCGGCGATCGCGCGGGGCACGTCTTGGCGCCGTCGGTACATGTCGCCGAGCTTCTCGTGCCCACCCGCGTCGTCGGGCGACAGCTCCACGGCGCGCGCCGCGTATTCGACCGCCTCGTCGTCGCGATAGAGCTCGGCCGCGTATTGCGCCATGCGCTGGTAGACCTCGCGCGCGCGCTTCGGATCGACCTCCGCGAGCTTCTTCAACACCTCGATGGCGCCCGAGAGGTCTTGCCGTTGCACGAGCACGCGCTCCAACGCGAGCAGCGAGTCGTCGTCGCCCGGCGCCAACGCGACCACGCGACGCAGGGTGGCCTCGGCGTCGTCGAGGCGCCCCAACTTACGCTGCACTTCCGCCAGCAAACGGCCCGCTTCGAGGTCTGGCGGCGTCTGTCCGAAGGCCGCTTGCAAGGGCACGACGCGGCTCGGCAGCTCACGCAAAAGGCCCCACAAGCTCACGATGTGCGAACGCGATTCGCGGGCTAAGAGCTTGTCGCTCGCCGCCCCGGCGAGCAGCGCCTCCCAAATCGAGCGGGCCTCGCGGAACGCGGCCGAGGGGTTCGGCGCCGACGACGCGGTGCGCTCGATGGCGAGAGCGAGGGCCTTCTTGTAGCGGATGTTGTCAGGCTCGAGCTCCGTCGCTTCGCGCATGGCAGCCAGGGCTTCGGCGGTCATGTCGTGATCGAGGTAGACCTCGCCGAGCGCCGCCGCAGCGCGCGCGCGCCCCGGAACGATCGAACGAATTTTTCCCCAAGTCTCGAGGGCGCGCTTCTTGTCCCCCGCTTGGTAGTAGCGATCGCCCAGATCGATCACGTAGCGCGGGTCCCCGCCGGTCGAGCCCGCGAGGCGCTGAAACACCTTCAAAGCGCGCTCTTTTTCGTCCACGCGCTCGTAGAAGTCGGCGACGCGCGCCATGATCTCGTCTTCGTTTCCGGCGCGCGCTTCGAGCTGCGTGAGCAGCGTCAGGGCCTTCGGACGATCGCCGCGTTGAATCAACGTCTCGCACAGCTCGAACACGAAATCGGGGTTGCTCGGCGCAGCCTTGATCAAGGCCTCATACTCGCGGATGGCCGTGTCGAGCTCGCCCGCCGCCTGCAGCAAATGCACGAGCCGGAGGCGGGTATCGATGTCGCGCGTGTTGAGCGCAAGGGCCTTGCGGTAGGTGGCGAGGGCCTTGTCGACGTCGCCCGTCTCCTCGTGCAAGCGACCCAGCGTGGACAGCCGTTGGGCGTCTTGGCCGGGCTCCGCTTCGAGAATGCCGACAAGCTCGACGAGCCTCCCTTCGGCGCGGAACGCGTCGGTCATGATGGCCAGGATTTCCCCGCGAATACCGGCCCCGGGGCCGGCCACGGCGAGGGCCTTCTTCAGCGTGGTCAGCGCCTCTTCCATCTTGCGCTGCTTGGCGAGCACCTGCCCCAAGTCGCGCAGCGCGGGCGCGAGCGCGCGCGGGTCACCCTGCGCTGCCTTCACGAGCTCGCGCATCTCGACCTCGGCGCGCTCGTGGTGCCCCCGCGCCGACAGCTCGCGACCGAGCTCGGCCTTCACGAACAGCGAGCCTTGCGAGGCCTTTACCAGCGCGTCGTGGTAGCGCTTGGCCGCATCAAAATCTTGGAGGTCCAAACATACGCCCAGCAAGGTGCGCGTCGTTTGCTCGATATCCACCGGCAACTTGAGCAGCGCGAGGGCCTTCTCGTAGTGCGCACGGGCCGCGGCTTTGTCCCCCCGATCCATGGACAGCGCCGCCAACGCGAGCATCGGCGCCGGGTCCGTCGGGCGCTCCGAAATGGCCTCGCCGTAGGTGCGGATCGCGTCGTCGTAGCGGCCGTCTTGCTTGTAGATGCCGGCTAGCGCGACCTTCGCGGACCAGGCGTCCGCCGAGCCGTCCGACGCCCGTCGTTCGAGCTCGGCCACGAGCTGCTTCAGGTTGCCGTCGCGCTCGCGGTAGAGCTGGGCGAGGCGCTGCACGGGGAAGGGCGCGCTCGGCTGCGCGAGCACGATGGCCATGTAGCGAGCGATCAAAGCTTCGTTGCTCGGGGCCCGCGCGCCCGTCTCAGGATTGGCTGGTTTTGCGGGGTTTTTTGGCGGTTTTGCGTTGCCACCTCCGCTCGGCTTGGGGGGCTTCTTTTTGCCACGCCCCGTGGGATCGAAGTCGGCCGACGCCGGCGCAGCGATCAACGATGCGGCGGACGGTATCGCCACCGAGAGCCAGCCAACGAGGAGCCAACGTCGCACCCCGGAAGCGTAGACCGACGGGCGCCCGAGGGCACGCTCTTGAGCGCTAAATCAGCGGTTTTTTGCGCTTTTGCGCCTTCAGGCGGCGGGCGTCGAGGGTGGCCTCGTCGGGGGCCACGCGCCACACGTGGAAGCGTTGTCCACGGGCCAAAACCTCGGCCAAGCGCACGCGCTCGCGGGCCTGCTCGATGAACCGCTGTTGCACGCGGATGGCCACGGGGGGCGGTTGGGGCGAGCCTTCCAGCCCGCCGCTGATCGGCGGTGGCGCCGTCGCCTGGATGCGCGCGTAGCTGCCATCGGGCCCGAGCTCCCAGGCCTTCACGTTGTCGGTGAAGGCCTGCATCACGATCTCTTCGAGCCGCGCGCGGAGCTGCGGATCCAAGATGGGCGCGAGGATCTCGACCCTGCGGTGGAAGTTGCGAGGCATCCAATCGGCGCTCGAAATGAAGACCTCCTCGTGGCCCCCGTTGGCAAAGCGGAAGGCCCGCAGGTGCTCCAAGAAGCGGTCGACGATGGCGCGCACCTGGATGCGCTCGGACAGCCCCGGGATGCCCGGTCTCAGACAACAGATGCCGCGGATCGCCAGCTTGATCTCGACCCCCGCCTGCGACGCCGCGTAGAGCGCGTCGATCACGTCGACGTCCACGAGGGCGTTCATCTGCGCGATGATCTGCGCCTTGCGCCCCGCCCGCGCGTGCCCCGCTTCCCGCGCGATCAGGCCCAAAATCGCCTCGTGCAGCCCGAGGGGCGCCACCACCAGGTGGTTCCAGCGGGGGGGTGCGCTGTAGCCCGTGAGCAGGTTGAAGAGCGAGGTCACGTCCTCGCCGATGTCGCGCCGCGCCGTCAAAAGCCCTACGTCGGTGTACACGCGCGCCGTGCCCGGGTTGTAGTTGCCCGTCGAGAGGTGCACGTAGCGGCGCAGCTTGTCCTTCTCGCGGCGCACGATGAGCATGGCCTTGCCGTGGGTTTTCAGGCCCAAAAGTCCGTAGATCACCTGCGCCCCGCTCTGCTCCAACGTGCGCGCCCACTGGATGTTGCTCGCTTCGTCGAAGCGCGCCTTCAGCTCCACCACCGCGGTCACCTGCTTGCCGTTCTCGGCCGCCCGCGCCAGGGCCTTCACGATGGGTGAGTCGCCGCCGGTGCGGTAGAGCGTTTGTTTGATCGCCAAAACATTGGGATCGTCGGCGGCCCGCGAGACCAGCTCCACCACCGGGTCGAACGACTCGTAGGGGTGCTGCAGCAGCACGTCGCGCTCGCGGATCACGGCGAAGATGTCGTCGGCGTCGCGCAGCGGAGGCGTGGCGTAGGGTGTGAAGGGCTCGTCGCGCAGCTCTTTGCGATCGTCCTCGCCCACGACACCCGCGAGGTCCGCGAAGTAAAGCGGTCCGGGCACGCGGTACACATCGAGGTTGGGATCGATTTTCAACGCCTTGCACAGGCGCTGAATGCTGGCGTCGGTGCCCTGCCCCTGGCCTATCTCCACGCGCACCGCGTTGCCGCGATCGCGCCGCCGAAGCTCGGCCTGGATCGTCTCCAAGAGGTCCTCGCCCTCCTCCTCGTCGATCTCGAGGTCCCAGTTGCGCGTGACGCGGAAGGGGTAGGTGCCGCGCACCCGGGCCGCCGGAAAAAAGTCTCGGACATGCCGCGCGATGACGTCCTCGAGCAATACGAACGCGCGCTGGGAGCCGTCGGTGGTGACGCGAATCAGGCGCCCCAACATGGCGGGCACTTGGATCACGCCGAAGCCCGACTCCTGCCCCTCGAACTCGCGCGTGAACATGATGCCGAGGTTGATCGATTTGTTGCGCAGGTGCGGGAAGGGGTGCCCGGGATCGATGGCGAGGGGCGTCAAGACGGGGAAAATCTCGGCCCGAAAGCGCTCATCGAGCACCGCTTGGCTCTCCGGCGAGAGGTCGCTCGGGTGCACGATGTTGATGCCCACGCGCCGCAGCGCCGCCAGCAAATCGGTGTTCCAGATGCGGTACGCGGCCTCCATCATCGCGTGCACGCGCTGGCTGATGGCCACGAGCTGCTCGTAGGGCGTCATGCCATCGGGCGGCGCCTCGGTGATCGTGCGGTGCGTTTGGGCCTGCAGACCGGCCACGCGCACCATGAAGAACTCGTCCAGGTTGGAGGCGAAGATCGCGAAGAACTTGAGCCGCTCGAAGAGCGGCACCTCGCTCGACGCGCCCTCGGCCAAGACCCGCGCGTTGAACTCGAGCCAGGAAAGCTCGCGGTTCAGGTAGTGCGAGGGATCGCTGCCCTCGAAGCCCTGCGGCGCGCTGCCCGGCACCGAAACCGGAGGACGGGGAATGAGGGTGGCATCGGGCAAAGGGG
>CAYLJT010000393.1:0-8055 GCA_964383995.1 uncultured Polyangiaceae bacterium | reverse complement strand
CAAGGAGAGCTACCCCGTGGGGTCGGAGCAAACCGCGCATGGTAGGGAGTATGGACGGACCACGATGGGGGGGTCCAAGTTTCCCAAGCGCGCGCAGCGTTTCGCTGGAACGCCCGCAAAAGAAGCGCAAATCCATGCTTTTAGGGTCGACTATCGGCGACAAAAGAGTAAAAGTCGACGAGCTTCCCCGACAAAAAAAACCACGGCGCCCGCAAGCGTCGATTCGCGTGGATCGACGCGCTAAGAACTTTGCGGAGCGAACTTCGGGGTCGGGCGAAGCCAGCGAAACCAGCTCTATTTCTCGATTTTCAGCTGCGCCGAGCGCCGGTCGTCGGGAAGGCATGCAGGTCGAGGGACGCCGAAGTCGGGGTCCAAGACCTGCGCCCTTGCGCTGTTGTTGGCCGCCGTCACGCGGTCCAGGCACGATCCACATCCCGTGGTTGCTATGCGACGTTTTCGCCCCTCCTGTTGGCTTTTGGCTGCCCTTTGGGCCTCCGTCACGGCTCCAGCAATGGCTGCGGACAGCGAGGGGTTCTCCCTCGACAGGGCCGTTCCAGCGGCACCGGGCGGCTCTTTTTTCATCGCGCCCAGCCTGACGGTGCCCGAAGATAGGCTGCTCACGAGCCGCGCCGTATTCTCCTATGCCCAGGACCCGCTCGTCCTGACGTCGACCGACGACGACAGCACGCGCGGCGTCGTCGTGAGCAACCTTGCCATCTTGCACATCGGCGCCGCCTTTACCCCCCTCGCCAGGTTGGCCCTCGATCTGGACGTCCCCCTCGTGCTTGCCGCCGCCGGGGACAGTCCGACCGTTGGAGGTCAAAAGTTTTCTTCCCCTAGCGCAGGTGGCTTCGGGGACGTCAAGCTCGGCATGCGCTACAGCCTGATCGGCAAGCCCAACGACGCCCTGGAGCTCGGTTTGAGCGCCGATTTGTGGTTGCCGTCGGGGGATCGCGACACCTTCTTGGGGGACGGCAGCGCCCATGGGAAGATTGCGCTTCTCGCCTCGGGTAGGAGCGGCTCGTTGGTCTGGTCGGCGGGGGCGGGCCCCGAGCTTCGACCCACGGCGATCTACGCGAACACCACCCAGGGCACGGCCATCTCGTACGCGGCGGCCCTAGGCCTCGAGCTCGGCGAGACGCGCCGTGTGCTGATCGGCCCCGAGCTCTTCGGCTCCGTGGTCCTCGAGGACGCGGGCAGCCGTTCGGTCCAGACTGAGCTGCTCGTCGCGGGGCACTACACGGTCTCGGACGAGGTCAGCGTCGGCTTCGCTGTGGGGCCCGGCATCGGCGCCGGAATCGGCACGCCCTCCGTGCGCGTCCTAGGCCTCGTGTCCTACGCGCCCGCCGCGCCCGAAGACGCTCCCGACGCCGATGAAGACGGCATCCCCGACATGGTGGACGGCTGTCCAGACAAGCCCGGTCCGGCCACCACCGACGTCACCACCAACGGCTGTCCCCGGGTGGAAGACGTGGACGGCGACGGGGTCCCCGACGAGGTCGACGCTTGCCCAGCGGTCCGCGGTCTTGCCAACGAAGATGCCACCAAGAACGGCTGTCCTCCGCCGAAGGACACGGACTCCGACGGCATTCCAGACGCGAGCGACGCTTGTCCGAGCTCCCCGGGTCTACCCAGCGAGCTGGAGAAGAAGAACGGCTGTCCCCCCGACCGGGACAACGACGGCGTGGCAGACGCGGTGGACGCCTGCCCCGATGTGCGCGGCGTAAAACAAGAGGATCCAAAGCAAAACGGCTGTTTGGAAGACAGCGACCGCGACGGCATCTCAGACGATCAGGACGCCTGCTTCGACGTCCCCGGCGTCCCGAACGAAGATCGCATGAAAAATGGCTGCCCGAAGCCCCACGCCGCCCTGGAGCAAGACGAAATCAAGCTCGACATGAACGTGGAGTTCGAGCCTGGCAAGGCGGTGCTGAAGGCCTCCGCAACGGCCGTCCTCGACGACATCGCCGACGTCCTGAATGACCACCCCGAGCTGCTCCGTGTCGAAGTGCAGGGGCACACCGACAAGTCCGGTGACGCCGCGCGCAACAAGGCCCTCTCGAACGAACGCGCCGAGGTCGTCAAGAAGGCCCTCGTTTCGAGGGGCATCGATGCCAAGCGCCTGACCGCGAGGGGCTACGGCTCGGCCGTCCCTGTCGCGGACGAATCAACCCCGGAAGGACGCGAGAAGAACCGCCGCGTCGAGCTCAAGGTTCTCAAGAGGACACCGTGAGGCGAAAGGAAACCACGATGAAGCGCCTTATCGTCGTCTGGGCAGCGCTCTTTACACTGCTCTTCGCCGCCCAGGCCCAGGCCGCGAGCTACCGCGCGACGAACCTGACCTGGCGCGTTCCCGACCCTGTCGGCGCGCCCTTGACGGTCGAAATGGCGGTGACGTTCAGCTTCCAGACGGGCTCCGGCGCACCCACGACGTCCGTCGATTTCGGTGACGGCTTCGTCAGCCCCGCGACCCTGGGCAGCTCCACCGGCACGGCCTTCGACTCCACGACGGCTACCGCCTACGTGTCCATGCGCTACACGACGACGCACACGTACGCTGCCGCCGGGGTCTACACGGCCACCTTGAGCCATTGCTGCCGTGACGCGTCGCTCCTGAACGGCGCCAACACCACCCACCTTGCCACGGTGAAGGTCGCCGTCGGTGCGGGGGACAGCGCGGGCCCCTACATCGCGACGGGGCCGGTCATCGACGTACCTGTCCTCGGCACCCACGTCGTCTCCTTCCCCATGGGCGACGCCGATGGCGACACGACCACCTGCCGCTTCGCGACGACCGCCGAGTCGAACCTCCCGGCGGGTCAGACCGTACCTACCATTCCCGCCACCGGCGCGCAGCCCGTCCTGACCTCCTCTCCCGGCCTGTGCACCCTTACCTGGACGATGGCAGGTGCCCTCTCCAGCCAGCGCCACGCCCTGGCCATCGTGGTCGAGTCTACCCACGGCGGCGTCACGGTCTCGGCCGCTCGCGAGGCGTTGATCGAGAGCATGTCCGGGCCCCTTCCCACGTGTAGCCCGGGGGGACCGCATATTTTGTCCGTGGGTCAGACGTTCACCTTGCCGCTCACGGCGACCCTTGCGGGGAGCCCGTCGACCATCCTGCCGACCCCCCTTGGCATTCCGTCCGGGGCGACCCTGTCGCCCTCCAACTCCGGACCGAGCCCCTACAACACGACATTTACCTGGACTCCAACCACCACCAATGCGGGCACCGTCTCCTTGGTCAATTTGGGCTTTTTGGGCGGTGTTCCGGCGCGCACGACGTTCTGCTCCCTGACCCTCGAAGTACAGGCCTGCCCTGGATTTGGCTCGGCTTGCACGGCGGGCGTTGGCGCCTGCCAAAGCTCAGGGACGATCGTGTGCAGCTCCCCCGGCGTGCCGACCTGTTCGGCGGTGCCCGGGAGCCCGGTGGCAGAGAGCTGCAACAACCTTGACGACGACTGCGACGGCGCCATCGACAACGGCAACCCCGGCTCGGGCCAGGCCTGTTCGTCGGGCCTGCCCGGGGCCTGCAGCGCGGGTACGACGAGCTGTGTTTCGGGCGCCCTGGCCTGCAACGCGACCGTCCTGCCGGGCCAGCTCGTGGAGACCTGCGACGGTAGCGACGAAGACTGTGACGGCGCGGTGGACAACGGCAACCCGGGCAGCGGCGTGGCCTGCTCCACGGGCCTCTCGGGGGCCTGCAATCCGGGCCTGACGAGCTGCGTGGGCGGGGCCATCGCCTGCATCGGCAATGTGGTGCCTGGCCAATTGTCCGAGACATGCAACAGCGTCGACGACGACTGCGACACCTTCATCGACGAGGGTACGGGTCTTGGTCAGTCCTGCCAGGCGGGTCTCGGCGTGTGCAAGGCCAACGGCTCGCTCGTGTGCGACGGTTTCGGCGGCACCCTGTGCAACGCGGTGCCCGGCCAACCGTCCCCCGAGGTCTGCGGCAATGGCATCGACGAGGACTGCGATGGCACACCCGACGACGGCTGTGGCGACACCGACAACGACGGTCTGATTGACCTGTACGAAGCCCAGATCGGCACGAGCCAGACGGACCAGGACACGGACGACGACGGCGTCATCGACGGCGACGAAGTTCAGCCCGACGTGGACACGGACGGCGATGGGGCGATCAACGCGCTGGATCCGGACAGCGACGACGACGGCGTTTTCGACGGGACCGAGCTAGGTTTGAGCTGCATTCTACCCGCCACGGACGTCTCTCAAGGCCACTGCTTGACGGACATCGATCCCTCGACGACGACCGACCCCCTGAACGCCGACACCGACGGCGGCACGGTCCCGGACGGCGTCGAAGATGCCAATCAGAATGGGCGGGTCGATCCCGGTGAGACCGACCCCAACGATCCCAACGACGACATCCCCGAGTGCACGATGGATGGCGATTGTGGAGATGCCACGAGCGGCAAGGTGTGCAGCGCGGCGGGCAACTGCGTTGACGGTTGCCGTGGTCAGGGTGGCAACGGCTGCCCCGACGGGCAGATGTGCACCTCGACCGACACCACGATTGGCACCTGCGAGGACATCATCATGCCGGACTGCGTCGTCGACGCCGACTGCGATGGACCCATGAGCGGCGTGATCTGCGAAAACGCTATGTGCATCGCGGGTTGCCGGGGAGAAGGTGGCAACGGTTGTCCGGCGGGTCAGGTGTGCTCATCCACCGACGCGACGATGGGTGTTTGCTACCCCGAGCACACCGACGAGTGCACCGTCGACAGCGACTGTGGCGCTGAGGACAGCGGTCGCGTTTGCGACGAGACCAAGTCGTGCGCGGACGGTTGTCGCGGACAAGGCGGCAACGGTTGCCCGAGCGGCAAGGTGTGCACCTCCACCACGGAGGCCATCGGTGTGTGCCAAGCCGACACCGTCGAACCGGTCGTCGACGACGGCGCGTTCGCCGCCGCAGGCAGCGGCGTCACCTGCGGTTTCGCGCGCGACGACAAACAGCCCCTGTGGATCGCGTTCCCACTTCTCGCGCTGATGTGGGGAACAAGGCGCATGCGAAGACGAGAGCGCGCGACCTCGACGAACGATCTCACACGCGTATCCTGATGTTGCTGCGGCCCCGTCCGCCAAGGAGGACTCGATGCACAAGAGCCTGATGTTTGCCGCCCTGTTCGCCACTTCCCTCGTCGCCGGCTCCGCCGCTGCGGAGCGCCCCGCGGAGGTGATCCGCACGCGCGGCGATATCGTCGACAAGGTCTACACGAAGACCGCCGCGAAGGACCACGCGACGCGCGAGCGCGCAGTGGAGCGATCGAGGACGTCGGCACCGAGCAAGGTCGTCGACCCAGCGTCGAGCCGCTGGAACTGCCCCACGGACGATTGCCACGGTGCGAAGGGCGACTTCAAAGCGATGCGCTCCGAGCAAAAGAGCCAAGCGAAGGCCGAAGAAAAGGTCCAGCTCGATCGCGTGAACGAGCGACTCGCGGCCCGCTGGAACTGCTCTCCCGACGTTCCGAACTGCGAGATCAACCGCTCCAACGCGGCGACCACCAGCTCGCGCAAGCCCGCCTCGTCCAAGGACCCGTCGACGGAGCGCACCAAGGTCGAGCCCGCGCACAAGGAGAAGGCCGACCCCGCCACCAAGCAAAAGAGCCCGTCCGAGATCGCGAAGGGCGAGCGCATGGTCCAAATGCTCAAGGCCAAGATCTGCGAGCGCCTCGGTGGCGAGTGCGGGGGTGATAGCGAGTAGCTACGGATCGAGCCAAACGACGGGCTGATCGCGCAGCCACGTGCGCTGTCGTCGCACGAAGACGCGCGTCGCACGGACGATCGACCCTTCGAGCTCGGAGAGCGGGAGCATCCCCAAAAGATGCTCCCGCATTTGTTTGTAGCCCACCGCCCCCATGGCCCGCGCTTCGCCGTAGCCCGCATCGAGGAGCGCCCGCACTTCGTCGAAAAGCGGACCTGCGAGCCAGGCCCGTGTGCGCGCTTCGATGCGCCGATCGACCTCTTCGCGAGCGCGCGCGACCCCGAAAAAAGCAGCCTTGTGGCGGGGAGGTCCGCGAAAGCCGTGGTCCGCGAAATGGGCGCTCTGCGTGCGGCCCGAGAGCTCGAAGATCTCGAGCGCGCGGCTCACGCGAAGAGCATCGTTCGGAGCAAGGCGCGCGGCGCTTTGTGGATCGACCTCCATCAACCGTGCGTGGAGCGCGGCGCGGCCGTCGGTGTCGATGATTCGTTGGTGACGCAAACGAATTTGTGGGTCCGCGCCGGGCACAGGCGCGAGGCCGAAAACAAGGGCTTTTACCCATAGAAACGTGCCGCCACAAACGATCGGCACGCGCCCCCGCGCGCGCACGTCGGCGATGGCTTGGTCGGCGAGGGTTACGAAGCGCGCCGCGTCGACCGTGTCGAGCGGCTCGACGACGCCGACCAGATGGTGCTTCGCGCGGGCCAGCTCGTCCGCCGACGGTTTGCCCGAGCCCACGTCGAAGTGTGCATAGATTTGCACGCTGTCGGCGCCCACGACCTCGCCGTTCCAACGCTCTGCGAGCTCGACGGCGAGGGCCGTTTTGCCGCTCGCGGTGGGGCCCACGACGATGGCGAGCGTGTCGTCCTCGGGGCGCCCGAGCTCACGCGCGTTCATCGACGTCCGACGGCGTGCGCGAGCTCGTTCCAGCCGAGCCGCGTGACGATCGGCCGACCGTGGGGGCAGTGGCCGCCGAAGTCGACGTCGTCGAGCGCGGCCAAAAGCTCGGCGGCCTCCTGAGGAGCCACGATGTCTCCCGCGCGGACCGAGCCGTGACAGGCCATGGTGGCGAGGGCCAAATCGATCTTCGCGGAGAAGGCGCGCTCGCCTCCGCGCTCCAATTCGTCGAGCAAATCGCGCAGCAAGCGGCGTGGATCGGCCCGCGCGAGGAGCTGCGGAACGGTGTGCACCGCGAGGGCCGCTGGGCCCGCCGCGCGGACCTCCAGGCCTGTCGCGTGGATCTCGCTCTCGGCCTCTTCGACGAGGGCGATCTCCGCGGCGGTCGCCTCGATCAGCTCGGGGAACAACAGGCGCTGGACCGCCACGCTGCGCGTCGTGAACGCGCGTCGCAGGCGATGAAACGTAACGCGCTCGGCGGCCGCGTGTTGATCGAGCACATACAGGCCGTCCGAGCCTTCGCAGAGCAGGAACATGCGGCGCGCTTGGGCGAGGAAGCGCAGCGTGCCGTAGGCCGGCTTCGGCTCGTTCGACATGTCCGAGACAAGCGCGACGGGCGGCTCGGCCATCGCCGGGTAGGGGGTGCGCGCGCTCGCGGCGGGCGGCGCAGCGCTCGGCGCGTCGGGCGTGGGCGTGGGAGGGGCCAGGCCCTCGGGCGCTGGCGCGCTGGCCCACAGCCAGGGCGCTACCGCTGCCCGCGAACCTTCGTCGAAGAGAGATGGTTTGACCTCCAACGACGAAGCCGAGGGTTGCAGGCCGAAGGCGGCGCGCAGGGCCTCTTCGAGGACGCGGATGAGCGCTCCGGTCACCGCGCGGCCGTCAGCGAAGCGCACCTCGGCCTTCTGCGGGTGGACGTTCACGTCGACGAGCTCGTGCGGCAGGTCGAGGTAGACGACGCCGATGGGGTAGCGTCCGGGCTCGAGCACGCTGCCGTAGCCCATGGCGATGGCCCGCGAGAGCTGCCTGTCGCGCACGGGGCGGCCGTTGACCAGCACACGCAGCGCCGTCGCGCCTGCGCGCGCCCGCTCCGGTCGGCCGAGGTAGGCTTCGACCGCCAAGGGGCCGCGGCCGCCGAGGCAGGGCGCGAGGGGCTCGCCGCGAAAGGTGTCGTTGGCGCGCTGCTCGCGATCGTCGACGCGCAGCCACTCGCGGGCGCGCTTGCCGTCCCGCGTGAGCACGAAGGTAACCTCGGGCGCGGCCAGGGCGGCGGCCTCGACGACCTCGGTGATCTGTGCGGACTCGGCGTTGACGGCGCGCAGAAATTTGCGACGAACGGGCACGTTGAAGAACAGGTCGCGCACCTCGATGACGGTGCCCTCCGCGCTGCCCGCGGGCGCCGCGCGCGCGGGCGCGCCGCCTTCGATCGTGATCTC
>CAYLJT010000392.1:0-8058 GCA_964383995.1 uncultured Polyangiaceae bacterium | reverse complement strand
GGGGTCAAGACGCTCGTGGAGCAGATCGACGCCTGGCGACGCGAGCCGTTTAATCCGCACCTGGTCGCCCGCATGCGGCTGGTTGCCTACCAAAAGACGGTCGTCATGCGCTACCTGGAAAACTTGATTGCCTGGGGCGACATGTTGTTCCGCCGAGACACCCTGGAGGCCATCAACGAAGCGACCCAGCTTTATGTGCTCGCGGCCGACATCTTGGGACCGAAACCGACCATCTTGCCGGCGCAGGAGGTGACCATCCAAACGTACGCGCAAATGTCGGGCGACATCGACGCTTTTGGCAACCTGCTGGAGCCCCTCGCGCCTGTGCGCGCCAACACGCAGTCCAAGGCGGCCAGCATTGCGGGCGCGCTGCTACCCCACGCGCAGCCTCATCCGCAGATGGGAACGCTGTACTTCTGCATTCCACGGAACGACCAGCTTCTCGGCTTCTGGGACACCGTGGCAGACCGCTTGTTCAAGATTCGCCACTGCATGAACATCGAAGGTGTTGTGCGGCAATTGCCGTTGTTTGAGCCCCCGATCGACCCGGCGTTGCTGGTGCAAGCTGCGGCAGCGGGCGTTGACCTGGAGAGCGTGCTAAACGACTTGTACACGCCGCAGCCGTACTACCGCTTTGGCGTGCTGCATGGCAAGGCCATGGAGTTTGCGGGCGCGGTGGTGGGACTCGGACAGTCGCTGCTTGCGGCGATCGAAAAGCGCGACAGCGAAGAGCTTGCCATGTTGCGCTCGACGCAGGAAGTGGAGATTCTGCGGTCCATCAAGGACACGCGGAAGCTACAGATCAAGGAGGCGAAGGAGTCCCTCAAAGCTCTTGAAGAAAGCAAGCGCGTCGTGCAAGAGCGGCACGACTTCTACTCCACGCGCAGCCGCACCAGCGACGCCGAAGACCTGGGCATCGACCTCCTGAAGACCGGCACCGTTCTTCAGGGCGTCGGTGCCGGAATTGCAACGCTCGGCGCGATCCTCTACTTTACCAGCGACACCGAAATTGGCACCGCCGGAACGACCACCAGTAACGGCGGGACGCACATCGGTTCCGCGGTGACAAGCGCGGGGTCCGCACTGGCGTCCATCGGAGGAACGTTTCAGTCGGCAGGCAATATCGCGCTCACCAACGCATCGTTCGACCGCCGCCACGACGACTGGAAGCTTCAGGCTAGGCTGGCGCAGAAGGAGCTTGTCCAGATCGATAAGCAAATCGCCGCCGCCAACATTCGCATCGCCATCGCGGAGAAAGAGCTCGAAACGCACGAGAAGCAGATCGAGAACGCGGCGGCTGTGGAAGCGTACCTGCGCGACAAGTACACCAATCAAGACCTGTACGACTGGATGGTCGACACCTTGTCGGCGACGTACTTCCAGGCCTATCAGCTTGCGTTCGACATGGCTCGGAGAGCGGAGCGCTGTTACCAGTTTGAGCGGTGCGAGCCGGCGTCGAAGCGGTTTGTGTCGTTTGGGTACTGGGACAGCCTGCGCAAGGGGTTGCTTTCGGGCGAGAAGCTGCAGCATGACCTGCGGCGGCTGGAGGCGGCGTATTTGGCGGAGAACAAGCGGGAATACGAGATCACGAAGCATATCTCGTTGACCGACCTTGACCCCGAGGCGCTCCTTACCCTGCGGGCTACGGGCGTTGTGGAGGTGACCATCCCGCGGGCGCTCTTCGAGCTCGACTACCCGAGCCACTACATGCGGCGCATCAAGACGCTTAGCGTCACGATCCCCAGCGTCGGCGGAAACTACGCCAGCGTCAACGCAACAGTCACCTTGCTCAAGAACACCATCTACAGCCAGCCGAGCCTTTCGGCGGGCATCCTCGAAGACTACGTGCCCATTCAGTCGGTCTGCACAAGCGGGGCGATGAACGACAGCGGCCTCTTCGAGCTAAACTTTCGCGACGAGCGCTACCTCCCCTTCGAAGGGGCGGGCGCGGAAGCCACCTTGCGCTTGGAGATGCCCCTCGACACCAACGCGTTCGACGTTGCCACCGTGGGCGACGTGGTTCTGCACATGCGCTACACGTCCCGTGACGGTGGGGCCACCTTCCGTGAGCTGGTTCGCGGTACCGACACATTCACCAGCGCTCGATCGGCCACGCGCCTCTTCAGCGTGCGGCAGGAGCTGCCGAACGAGTGGAGGAAGTTCTTCGATACCCTGACCGAAGAGGAAGGCAGCCAGGTATTGGAGCTCGCCATTGCGCCTGAAAACCTGCCCTTCGTCTTCGGCACTGGCGCCTACAATATCACCAACATGACGCTCGTTTTCGATTGGGCTGTCGAAACAGACGTCGAGAGCATCTACGCGACCTTGACCGTGCCGAGCGGTCCAACCTTGCCTGTGACGCCGACACCGCCTCCCACACCGCCCCCGGCGCCGCCCAACATTGTGACCTCTATGGGTGCAGCCCTCTACGAGGTTGCGCTCGACCCGGCCGAGCAGATTGCCGCCGACACCGATCCCTTCGTTCTTACTTTTGCGCAGGCCGATCTCGGCGGGACGGCATTGGAAGATTTGACAGAGGATTACCCGGAGGCCACCGAACACAGGCGCTTCCGTGAAGATGCCGTCCGCGATATCTACGTGATCTGCACGGTGACGCGGTCATGAAGGACGACCCGAAAACCCCTCCGCGCGGCCCCAGCGCGCCAAACGCAACGCCGCGCTCGTCGGCGCCCACCCCGTCGTCCGAGTCACCTTCCCGCGGCCCGAAGGGCGCCGCGGCCAGCTCGTCGGCGGCGCCCAAGCTTCCCACGGGGGGCGGCGCCATCCGCGGCATCGGCGAGAAGTTCGCCATGAATCCGGTCACCGGCACCGCGTCGTTCACGGTGCCCATCGCGACCAGCCCGGGGCGTGGCGGCTTCGGACCTTCGCTTGCCCTGTCCTACGATTCCGGCTCGGGCAACGGGCCTTGGGGGCTCGGTTGGCAACTCTCGGTTCCTGCCATCACGCGTAAGACCGACAAGGGCCTTCCCGAATACAACGACGGTGCTGACTCGGACACCTTCATTCTTTCCGGTGCAGAAGACCTGGTACCTGCGCTGGTGGAGGGCACCGAGGGCTGGGAGCGCGAGACGGCGCATACCGACACCCACTGGATCGAGCGCTACCGACCGCGGGTGGAGGGTCTGTTTGCACGTATCGAGCGGCATCGCAACAAGGCGACGCACGAGACCTTCTGGAAGGCCACTACGCGCGACAACATCACAAGCTTCTACGGTGAAACGGCCGCGGCACGCATCGCGGACCCTGAGCATCCGGAGCGCGTGTTTTCTTGGCTCTTGGAGCGCACCGAAGAGCCCAAGGGCAACATCGTTTCGTATCAGTACAAGGCGGAGGACCTGGTGGGTGTGCCGAAGGCGCTGCCGTACGAGCACCAGCGACGCAAAGGTTGGGCACCGTTTACCAATCTGTACTTGAAGCGCATTCTGTACGGAAACGCCGTCCCTTACGTGGCGTCGGGTTGGCTTTTTGAAGTTGTGTTCGATTACGGCGAACACGATGCCGAGGTGCCCACACCTACCGACGACGGTCCGTGGCTTGCGCGGCTTGACGCCTTCTCCACCTACCGCGCCACCTTTGAGGTGCGCACCTATCGGTTGTGTCGCCGCGTGCTGATGTTTCACCGCATGGCAGAGCTTGCGGAGGAGGCCGCCCCGGTGTTGGTGCGCTCGACGGACTTGGCTTACGCCGAAGACCCGGTGTTGACCAAGCTTGTGTCGGTGACCCACGCGGGGTATGTCTGGGACACGGTGACGAGCAGCTACACCAAGAAAACCTACCCTCCGGTCAGCATGACGTACGCGGACGCCACGATGGTGGTCGCATCGGGCATCATCAAGCCTGCGGATGTCGACGCGCGCCAGGTCGCCGGTGAGATGCGCAAGTGGGTCGACCTCGATGGGGAAGGTTTGCCGGGCATCGTTACGGACACGGAGGGTGGCTGGCACTACCGCCGCAACCAGGGGGACGGCAAGGTCGGCGCGCGGCTGCCCCTCCGCACGGTGCCGGGTCCGGTGCGGGCAGGTGCGGCGGCGGCCAGCGGTCAAGAGCTGATGGATGTGGATGGCAACGGTCGGCTGGAGCTTGTGAGTCTGCGCAAGCCCCACGCGGGCTATTACGAGCGCGCTGACAAGGGCTGGGGCGCGTTTCGACCCTTCCGGTCGATTCCAAACATCGACTGGGACGACCCCTGTTTGAGGATGCTCGACTTGGACGGCGACGGGCACGCCGACGTGCTGATTGCGGAAGACCGTGTGCTACGCTGGTATCCGTCGCTTGGCACCGACGGGTTTGGTCCGGCGCGTCAGGCGCCCGTTTCCAACGACGAAGATCGCGGGCCCCGGCCGGTGTTTCGTGAGGCGAAGCAGACATTCTTCGTCGCGGACATGACGGGTGATGGTTTGCCCGACCTGGTGCGCGTTCGGCCGAGCGATGTTGTCTATTGGCCCAACCTGGGGTTTGGAAGGTTTGGTGCGAAGGTCATCATGAGCAACGGACCGGCGCTCGACAGGCCCAACCTGTACGACCCGCGGCGGATTCGCCTCGCCGACGTGGACGGCTCGGGCACCACGGATATCTTGTACCTGAGCTCGGAAGGTCTGTATTTGTGGCGCAATCAGGCGGGCAACGGTTGGGGTCCGCGGGAGAGGCTCGACCTTTTGCCGTCCGCAGATGATTGGGCGGGCATGAGCGCGCTGGATCTGCTCGGCACGGGCACCGCATGTTTGGCGGGTGGCTCGCCGCTCTACTCCAGGCCGCTGCGCTACGTGGAGCTCTACCATGGCAAGAAACCGCATCTGTTGACGGCAATGAGCAACAACCTGGGGTTGGAGACCAGGATCGAATACACACCTTCCACCAGGTATTACCTGGACGATGTGGCGGCGGGAACGCCGTGGGCGACGCGGCTTCCGTTTCCAGTGCAGTGTGTGTCGCGCGTGGAGACCTACGACGCGATTCGCAAGGCGCGGTTCGTCAGCACCTACCGCTACCGGCATGGCTACTTTGACGGCGTGGAGCGAGAGTTTCGGGGCTTTGCGTTGGTGGAGCAGGCGGACACCGAATCGTTTGGCGCGGGGCGTGGCAAGGGGCTGTTCCCCGACGTCGAGACCTTGAACGAAGAAGGTGAGTTTGTGCGACCTGCCGTGCGCACCAAGACGTGGTTTCACACGGGTGCGTTTCTGGAAGGTCGGCGCATCACGGCGCAGCTTGCAAAGGAGTACTTTGCGGGGGACACGCTGGCGACCTTGCTTCCGGACACCAAGCTACCAGCGGGCCTTTCTGCCGAGGAACAGAGGGAAGCTTGCCGCGCGCTGCGTGGACAAGTGCTGCGACAAGAGGTGTATGCGGACGATGGCAGCTTGGTCGAAGCCGTGCCGTACACCACCTCGGAGCGCGGCTACGATGTGCGCCTCTTGCAGCCCCGAGCGGGAAAGAATCCGAAGCACGCCGTCTTTCTGACCATTCCGCGGGAGAGCATCGACGCTTCCTACGAGCGCAACGTGTCTGACCCGCGGGTGGCGCATTCGCTGGCGCTGACGGTGGATGCTTTTGGTCTGGTAACGCTGGCGGCGTCGGTTGCCTACCCTCGGCGCGAGCCCGCATTCGATGCGCAGGGGAAGACGTTGATCACGCTCACGGCGCAGAGCTTTGTGCACGCCACGGACAACGCGGCGTGGTACCGTGTGGGCGTGCCCGTTGAGACGCGCGTCCATGAGCTGACAGCTGTCGCGGCGCCGGATGCGTCGGTGTACACCGTAGCAGAGCTTTTGGCGGCTGCAGGGGCGGCTACAGAGATCGACTTTTCCGAGACACCCGCAGGCGGCACAACGACGGAGAAGCGATTGATCACGGCAACCCGTGCGCTGTATTGGAAGAACGACCTGACGGAGGCGCTGGCGTTGGGCGAGGTCGAATCGTTAGCGCTACCGTTTGAGAGCTACGCAATGGCGCTCACGCCTGACCTTGTGTCTAGTGTCTTTGACACCCGTGTGACCAGCGACATCTTGGACGAGGGTGGCTACGTAGAGGTCGACGCGGTGAACCGCTGGGTGCCGTCGGGCACAGCGACGTTGGATGCGGCGCAGTTTTACCTGCCCGTCGCAATGACAGACGCTTTTGGGAACACCACGACGGTGGAGTACGACGAGCACCAATTATTTGCGGTAGAAGTGACGGATCCCCTTGGCAACACGGTGCAAGTGGAGCATGATTACCGGGTGCTATCGCCGCGCCAAGTCACCGACCCCAACGGCAACCGCACAGCCGTCGGCTTCGACGAGCTGGGGATGGTCACCGCGCTGGCCGTGATGGGTAAGGTCGGCGACAGCGACGGGGACACGCTGGAAGCACCGACGATTGCGTACGAATACGACCTCGACCGCTTTGCCACAAGCGGCCTGCCCGCGGTGGCCCACGCCACGGCGCGCGAAGCGCATGGGGAGAGCAACGACCGTTGGCAAGAGACGTACGTGTACGCCGACGGCGGCGGCAACGAGGTGATGCGCAAGGTGAAGGCCGAGCCCGGGTTTGCTCCAGAGCGCGACGAAACGGGCGCCTTGGTATACGACGAAGGTGAGCTTGTGTTGTCCGAGACGGAAACCAGGTGGGTCGGCACAGGCCGCACGGTGCTCGACAACAAGGGCAGCCCTGTCAAGCAGTACGAGCCCTTCTTTAGCGCGACGTTTGAGTACGAGGATGAAGCGGACTTGGTTGAGTGGGGCGTCACGCCTGTGATGAAGTACGACGCGCTGGGTCGCCTGGTGCGGGCGGACTTGCCCAACGGCACCTTTCGGACCACGACGTGGGACGCGTGGTCGCAAACGGTGTACGACGAGAACGACAATGTGCTGGCGAGCGTCTGGTATGCGGATCGGATAGGGCTGTCGTCGGGAGATCCGGAGCAACGGGCAGCAGCGTTGACGGCGGACCAACAGAACTGGGACCCACCGAATACTGCAGCGGGGACGCCAACGGTGATGCACCTGGACGTGCTAGGAAGGCCCTTCCGGACGCTGGCGGACAACGGAGCTGCAGGCGTGTACACAACGGAGGTGGCGCTCGACATCACGGGCAATCCCTCGGTGGTGACGGATGCGAGGGGCAATACGGCCCTGACAACCCGGTACGACATGCTGGGGCGCAAGCTGCAAGAGGTCAGCAACGATGCAGGTACGCGCTGGGCCCTGCAAGACGTGGCGAACGCGCCGCTGCGTGGTTGGGATAGCCGTGGGCATGCGACGCGGCGGGAGTACGACGCGCTTCGAAGGCCGACGGAGTTGTTTGTGCAGAAGGACTCCGATCCGGAGTGGTTGGCCGAGCAAACGGTGTACGGCGAGGGCGTGAGTGGGGCGGCTGCGTTGAACCTGCGTGGCAAGGTGTACCAAGCGTTTGACCAGGCGGGGGTGGTCACAAACGAGGCATACGACTTCAAAGGCAATCTGCTGAGCTCGACAAGGCAGCTTGTGACGGACTACACGGCGGACCCGGATTGGAGCGCGTCGACGCCGCCTACGTTGGAGACGGAGGTGTTTTCGATAGCGACCGCGTACGATGCGTTGAACCGTCCGACGAGCGTGACGACGCCGGATGCGAGCGAGATCAAGCCGACGTACAACGAAGCGGGGTTGTTGGAGGCGGTGGACGTGCACGTGCGTGGGGCGAGCACGGCGACATCGTTTGTCGCAGACATCGACTACAACGCGAAGGGGCAGCGCGAGGCGATTGTCTACGGCAACGGGACCAGCACGGAGTATTCGTATGACCCGCTGACGTTTCGGTTGACGCGGTTGTTGAGCACGCGGGCGGGTGACAGTGCGGTGCTTCAGGACCTGACGTACACGTACGACCCGGTGGGCAACATCATGGCCATCGCCGATGATGCGCAGCAGACGGTGTTCTTCAACAACGCGGTGGTGACGCCGAGCGCGAAGTACGAATACGACGCGATCTACCGGCTAACCAAGGCAGAAGGCCGTGAGCACGGTGGCACGGGGGCGGACGTGCAGCGGGACAACAACGACGTCCCGATCATGAATCTAC
>CAYLJT010000391.1:0-8080 GCA_964383995.1 uncultured Polyangiaceae bacterium | reverse complement strand
GTTTCCGCCGAGATCGGTGCCGATCGACCCGCCTGGATAAGCGCGCTTGAAGGTGCCGCCGCTTTGGTAGCCCGCGTCGTGGAACGTCTTGGCCCACTGCACCTTGCCGTCGGTGCCCTCCAGCTTGGCGAGGAAGATGTCGCCGGGGTCGGGGCCTTCGGCGCTGTCCGGGTTTTGGAAGGTGCCCGCGTCGTCGAACACGATGTTGCCCTCGAAGCCGCCCGTCACGACCACGTCGCCCGTGCAATCGACGGCTACGGCGGCGCCCCAATGACGGAAGAACGAGCCCGCTGTGCCGCTGAAAAGCCGGCTCCATACGGGCACGCCGTCGCTGTCGAACTTCGCGACCGCGACCGCCGTGTCGCCGTGCATGGCGTCCGTGCTGCCGAAGACGTTGCCGTTGGTGGACGCGGTGACCACGACGCCGCCGTCGGGTGCCGTTGCCACGCCCGCAAAGGCCCCGTCGAGGGCGGACGAGTTGAAGAAGCGGCTCCAGAGCGTGGTGCCGTTTGCGTCGTATTTCGCGAGGAAAAGGCCGTAGTCGCCGGCTGCGCCGCGGGTGCCGTCGTCGAAGGTGAGGGGAGCACCGCCGAGGATCGTGATGAACACGTTGCCGGAGCCGTCGAAGGCCGCGCTGATGCCCGTCGTGTCGCTCGCATTCCCGAGCTGCCGCCCCCAGCGGGCACCGCTGCTCTCGTCGAACACCGCGACGAACGCGTCGCCCTGAGGCGCCCCGACGGCCGAGAGCTCCGTCTCGCCCCCGTCGAACGAGATGGTGCCGTCGAAGTAGCCCACGAGCGCGATGTCGCCGTTGGTCCCGACCGCCAAGTCCGAGAGGTAGTGCTCGCCCTGGCCGGTGAACGGTAGGACCCACTGGTTGTTGCCCTCGATGACCTCGAAAGCCGCTAAAAATCCCACGTAGTTGGGCGTTTCGGGCAGCATCGTGCCGCCGATTTGCACGTCGCCTTGGTAGGTCCCGGCGATGATCACATTGCCGTTGGCTCCGAGGGCAACGGCCGTCGCCTGTGCCTCGGGGTCGTTGCCGCCATTGGAGCCGTGAGCCCAGCGCAGGCCGCCGACGGCCGTTGCAGGGCCATCGCCGCACATCGCGGAGCCGCCCGTCCCGCTGCCACCGCCGCCCGTGGGCGTGTCGCCGCCGCTGCCGCCCGTGTTGCTGCCGCCGGTCCCCGACGTTGTCGCGGCGCTCTCCGCGAGCTCTCCGGACTCGATGCCGAAGATGGCGTTGCAGCCAGCCAGAAGCAGCATCGCGAGCGCAGCCTGTACGGTCCCTCGACGCATGGGCCTCCTCATGCCGGAATGGGGTGAATGCCGTCGCGAACCCAGGGCTCGATGATGGGGCGAAAGCGGGCACGCGTACCAAGCCCTGCCATCACCGAGGCCAGGCCCCATTGCAGGCGGTTCACGAAGGTGAAGTCCTGCGGCATCTTGGGCACGTGGGGGATGTTGGGGATCTTCTCGCCGTCCTTGAAAACAAGGCCTTTTACACCGCGAACCAGGAACGCCACGGCTTCGCGCGCCTTCTCTTGGGTGCACTCCCACTCGTCGTGGGCCATGATCGGCATCAAGAGCTCCATGGTGTAGCTGCGGTAAAGATCCCAGCTTTCGTCGTTGGGATCGTAGCCAAGCACCTCGACGAGGGCGCGATCGAGCTCCTCCCAATTCGCGTCCATGGCGGCGCCCATGTAGCGCTTCATGCCCGCCACGAGCTCGGGTGGCAGCTCTTTGATGCAGCCAAAATCGAGGAAAGCCACGCGGCCGTCGGGCAGGAAGCGGTAGTTGCCGGGGTGCGGGTCGGCGTAGAGCATGCCGTGCCGCAACATGGAGCGGAACGTGAAACGCCAGATGGTCTCGCCTGCGCGATTGCGGTGCTCTTGCGGTGCTTCGGCGCAAAACGCTGCGTAGCCGACGCCGCCGATCAGATCGGTCGTGAGCACACGACGGGTGGTGAGCGCATGGTGCACGCGGGGGATGACGACGTCCGGATCGGCCTGGTTGATGCGGCGAAATACGTCGGCCATGGAGGCCTCGCGGCTGTAGTCGAGCTCGCTCATGAACACGCGTTTGATCTCTTCGAGCGCCTGCTTCGAGTGGAGCTTCTTGGTCACCGGGGACATCATCGATTCGAGCAGCGACACGCTCTTGAGGTCGTTCTCGATGGCGCGATCGATGCCCGGGTATTGCACCTTGACCGCCACCCAGTCGCCGCCTTTCGTGCGGGCTTTGTGCACCTGACCGATGCTCGCCGCGGCGAAGGGCTCGGCCTCCCACTGGGCGAACACCTCTTCGGGCGGAGCGCCAAACTCTTCTTGCACCATCTTGCGCGCCGCTTCGGCGGACAACGGTGGGGCCTTGTCGAGGAGCTTCTTCAGCGTCTCTTGAAAGCGATCTTCGTAGCCGGGGGGCGCGAGCCCATCGACGTAGCTTGCCATTTGCCCGAGCTTGAGCGGCAAACCCTTCATTTCGCCCAGGGTCTTGAGCATGGCTTCGGCGGTCTTCTTGACCTCGTCGCCCATCTTTTCTTTCGCGCGCTCTTCCTGCTCTTCGGTGCGCGTCATGCCGAGGGCGCGGCGCGCGCCCTCCAAAGCGAATGGAATCCCGCGCGGCGAAAGGCCTGCGAGCTTCGCGAGGCGTCCGAGACGGGACGTGGGCGGCTTGTCTTTGGGCTTTTCGTCCGACATCGGAGAGCCCCTTCGTAGGGCGGGGACGGGCTCCGCGCAAAGGGTCTTTGGCGCTTGACCGCGGGCGCCTCCACGCATCGAATGCGGGCTCATGAAGCGCTGCGCACGCCGGCTTGGGCTCGCCTTGGGGTTGAGCGCCGGACTCATCGCGGCCCCAGGCGGTGCGGAAGACGCGGCGCGCCCCACCGAGAGCGCGGATTCCGCCGAAGAAACCCCTGCCGCGTCCGCTCCGGTGCCGGCGACCGATCCGCCGAGCCCCCCGCCGCCTCCGGCGGAGCCCGAGCCCGCCTCCACGTTTTCCTACGGCACGCCGCCGCCGCCCAAATCCGGAGAAAGCAGCGCGCGGCGGCGCTCGACGCCGCTCATGGTGAGCGGCCTCGTTTTGGCGGGCCTCGGAGGGGTGAGCGCGATTTACGGGATTGCGGTGCTCGCGGGAGACCAAAACAAATGCCTGCCCCTCGCGACGGCCGAGGAGTGCGACCGGCAAACGCAGGACGCCGTGGGCATCGTGCTCACAATCGCCGGCGGAGCGCTCGTCGCGACCGGAATTCCGCTCGCCGTGGTGGGGGGAAGCCGCGTGGCCGTGCCCGCGCCCGACGCCACCAAGGCCGAGCTGCTCATCGGTCCCACGGGGGGCGCCCTTCGCGTTCGTTTTTGAGCCGTGAAGCTGTCGAGCAAAGGTCGCTACGGCGTTCGCGCCCTCTTCGATATCGCGTTCCACAACGCGGGCAAACCCACGCAAATTCGTGAGATCGCCGAGCGACAGACGATCCCGTTGCGGTTTCTCGAGCAGATTTTCCAGGACTTGAAGCGCTCGGGGCTGATCGGCGCCAAGCGCGGTCCCCACGGCGGCTACCACTTGCTCCGCGAGGCCGAGCGCATTTCTCTGGGCGATATCCTGCGGGCCCTCGACGGTGTGCCGCTCTTGGCGTTCGAGGACGATGGCAGCCGCGGGCGTCCGGCGCCCGATGTGGTGGGGGATGTCCTGCAAGGTGTCGCGAGCGAGGTCGAAGCTTGCTTTGACCGCGTGACCCTCGCCGACTTGTGCGCGCGCGGCGCCGAGCTCGGCATTGTCAGCCCCGCTCGGGCCCGCCAAAACTACGCCATTTGAGGGACCCTTGAGCGCGTATCCTTCCCCCCCGGCCTCTTTCGCGCGCGACGTCGTGTTGATCGGCGCGGGCGGTGTGGGAGCCCCGGCAGCGCTGACCTTGGTGGAGGCCGGGGTCGAACAACTGACCCTGGTTGACGACGACCACGTCGAGCGCTCGAACCTCCATCGCCAGATCTTGTTTCGCGAGGAAGACATCGGGCGACGCAAGGTCGACGTGCTCGCCGAGGCGCTCTGTCGTCGACGCCCCGGCCTTCGCGTGGAGCTCCTGGCGGAGCGCGCGCTCCCTGACACCATCGCGCGGGTCGTTTCGGGGGCCCGCGTCGTGATCGACGGCACCGACAATTTCGCCTCGCGATTTCTCTTCGCCGACGCCTGCCACGCGCAGCGCGTACCGCTGATTCATGCGGCGGCGGTGCGCTTCGTGGCCACTGTGATGACCACCTCCGGTCTCGGACAACCTTGCTATCGCTGCCTCTTCGAAGACCCGCCCGAAACGGCCCCCGACTGCGCGACGGCGGGCGTTGCGGGCCCCGTATGCGGCGTGGCAGGCGCCATCGCCGCCGATCGGGCCCTCCGCGTGCTCGCGCGGGACGCCTCGGTGTTCGGCACGATCGTGACCTTCGATGGCGAACGCGACGTTCTGCGTGAAGTGCGCGTGTCGTCCCGCGCCGACTGTGCCCTGTGCGCGGCGAATCTTGCTGTTCCAAGCGCCGCTTCCCCCGCTGTACGGGAGCCCCAACATGTACGATAAGGCCCTGTATTTGCGGCAAATCCTGCTCTCCGGCTGGGGCGTGGCGGGGCAAGAGCGCATCGTCGCCGCCAGCGCCGACGTGCTCCCCGAAGGCGCGCCCCTCGCCCGCGAAATCGCCGGGCGTTACGCCCTCGCGGCGGGCTTCGCGGCGGTCGGACCCGCGGCGCCAGCGGCCTTTGATCGCGACCGCCTGGCGCCCCCCGCGCTCGTCCAGAACGACGCTGCGAGGGACGTGGTCGCGGCGGCTCGCCTGACGTTGGCCGCCATGTTGGCGGTCATCCGCGCACGCCCGTAAGCGCTGCTACGTCCACGAAATGCGTGCGAAGGAGAGGCGCGTGTCCTCGAGCATCGCCTCCAGCTCGGGCACCGGCTCAGCGAACTCGACGGCCACGCGTTTGGGCCAGAGGCCATGAGGATCGTCGACGTTCTCCTCGATGCGAACGATCCTTCCCTCGATTTTGTGCTCGGTGCGGTCGTCCGGCGGTACCCGGAACGTGACCGTCACGGAAGCGCCGACCGTGGGCGCGTCGGTGGTCGCGACGCGAATACCCGACAGGCTCGCATCGTGGCTTACTCCCAGCAGAGGGTCTTCTGCCCCTTCGGTCTTTATCCAGACCGGGAACCACAGCCGGTGCCGTTCGTGCCCGCGACGATCCACGTCCGGATCGTAGGGGTTTACGTTCGTTCCTCCAAGGTTTTTCCCCGCGCGGCGCGGCCCTGATACCGTACGCGAAACGGTTCGCCGGTGGTCGGCGGCCTCCATTTTTTGCGGTCCCGAGCGACGACATGACCAAGGACACTCCCGGCCCAGGCCATCGTGACGGTCCCATTCCTTTGATCGGTCGCGAGCACGAGCTCCGTCAGCTCGAGCAAGTGCTCGACGGCGTGATTTCAAGCGGAAAAACCCACATCGTGACCCTCACGGGCCCGGCGGGCATCGGCAAGAGCCGCCTCGCTTCGGAGCTCGTGGCCCGTGCGCGCGCCAAGGGCCCCAAGCCGCCGCGCATTCTGCGCGCCATCGGTCGCGACAGCGCCGCGTCGTTCGCGCTCTTTGGGCGGCTTTTGCGGGCGCGTTTTGGCCTCGTCGAGGGCATGGACGCCGAGATCGCGAAGCGCCATGTCCGAGACCAAGTGGCGCGCGTGCTGGAGGATCGCAAGGTCGGCGACGTCATCTATTTCTTGGGGCAATTCTTGGGCTTGCCCTTCGATCCAAGCCCCCTCACGCGGGCGGTGGCCGACGACGCGCAAGAGGGCGAGCTGCTCCGCAGGGCCATTTTCAAGGCTTTCCTCGAAGCTGACGCGCAAAATGGCCCGCTTTGCGTGGTGCTCGAGGACCTGCACGCGGTCCACGACGACTCCCTCGCGTTGCTCCGCTATCTGCTCGAGTACATCGAAGGACCGTTGTTGCTCCTTTGCACGGCGCGCTCCGAGCTGTTCGCCCGCCATGAAGACTGGGCGCGCGTCGGCGAGCGGCGGCACACGGTCATGGATCTCCCGGCCCTCGACGACGAAAGCGCGGTTCAGCTCCTCTCGTTGCTACTGGCACCTTGCGCCGAAGGCGGCGTGATCCCAGCGGCCCTGGTCGACGCGGCTTGCGCCGTCGCGGGGGGCAACCCCCTTATGTTGGAGCAGATGGTACGGGTCTATCACGACAAGGGGGTGCTCGAAGAAGAGTCGGCCCTGTCGGAGGAGCCCCGGTGGAAGGTCAACCTCGACCGCATCTCCAGTGCCAAACTGCCACTTACCATCGACGACGCCGTGAACACCCGTCTCGCGGCCCTCGATCCCGACGAGAAGCAGCTCTTGGAGCTGGCGGCGGCCATGGGCTCGGTGTTTTGGAGCGGCGCCTTCGTGGCCCTCACGCGCATGAACAGCGAGGCTCCTGAGCTGTGGGGCAAAGAGCCTGACGAAGACCAAAAACGGATCGCCGACACACTGGCATCGTTGATTGACCGCGATCACATCTTGAAGCTCCCAGACTCGTCCTTCCCTGGCAGCGACGAGTACATCTTCAAACACAACAAAGAGCGCGAGACGATCCAGAAGCGCACCGGCGCGGGCGCCGCGCGGCGCTACCACCAAGTGGTCGCGGACTGGGTCGACCATCAGGAGGTGGCTCGCACCAGCGAAGAGTTCGTCGCGATGGTGGCTGAGCACCGCGAGAAGGGCGGCGAGACGCTGCGCGCGGGCCTTGCCTACTTGGAGGCCGGGGACGTCGCGCGTAGGCGTTATGCCAACACCAAGGCGAGCGAGCTCTACCAGCGCGGCCTGGTCTTGCTCGGGGATGGCATGATGGGGCGGCGCATCGACGCCCTCCACAACTACGGCGATGTGCTGCAGTTGTCGGGGCGCATCGACGACGCCCTGGCGGCCTTCCGTGAGATGTTGACGCTGGCGTACAGGCTCGATCTCGCCAACAAGGGCGGCGCCGCGCACAACCGTATTGGCAGGCTCTACCGTGACATTGGCGCCCTCGACGAGGCGGGGGCCCACCTCTCGACGGCTCTCGCGCTGTTCCAGCGGGCGGGCGACGAGCGCGGCGTGGCATCGACGATTGACGATCTCGGCAAGCTCCATTGGCTCAAGGGCGAATACGCCGAGGCCCTCACGACCCTGCGCGATAGCCTCTCTCGACGTCGAAAGCTCGGTGATCGTCGCTCCATCGCGCTCTCCTTGAACAACATGGGTCTCGTCCTCCAAGACTCGGGCGAGTTCAAGCAGGCCCTCGACGCCTTCGAACAGTCGCTGACCATTCGCCGCGAGATTGGCGATCTCATTGGCGTCGTCACCACGTCGAACAACCTCGGCACCATCGCCCAAGATCAGCAGGACTTCGAGCGCGCACTGACCCTCTTCGAAGAGGCGTTGGACGTGGCCAATCAAGTGGGCGACCGCAACCGCACGGCGCTCGTGCTCACCAACATCGGTGAGACCCACTATCGGAGCGGTCGCGCCGGCAAGGCGATCGAGGTGCTCAAGCAGGCGGAAGAGCTGTGCGACGAGCTGGGCGACAAGCTCGGCTTGGCCGAGGCCCTGCGCGGACTGGGCAAGGCCTACTTGCTCCAAGGCGACTTGTCGAAGGCGCGGGACTGCATCGGTCGCGCGGTGGACCTCTTTGCTTCTGTGCGCAGCAAGGTGCACCTCGGCGTGGCCCTCCGGACCCTCGGCGAGATCACCGCCGCGGGCGGCTGGGGCGCCGCGCACACAAAGAGCGCCCGCGAGTATTTCGCGCGCAGCGTGGCCATCTTCGAGCAAACGGGCAACGAGGTCGAGCTGGCGCGCACGTTCAAGGTCTATTCGCGCTTTCTGCGCGCCGAGCCTCAGTTCTCGACGGAGGAGGCGGCCATTCGCGAGGCGGCCGACATGGACGCAAGGGCGGACCGGATCTTCAGTCGACTCAAGGTCTCTTCGATAGGCATAGAGCCGGGGCCGTTCTACGGCGAGCCGGATCACGGTCGCGCGCCCTAAGGCGTCCGGTCGAAATTAGCAGCCCCATGATGGAAATAGTTCGGCTGTCAG
>CAYLJT010000390.1:0-8090 GCA_964383995.1 uncultured Polyangiaceae bacterium | reverse complement strand
GGGACGACGCTTCGTTCGCTAGTCGAAGAGGGGCTGCGGCTGGCGCTGGCGCAGCGAGCGCAGCCGGCTAAGGCCTTCAAGCTGCGAAGGGCCAGCTTTCGTGGAGAGGGGCTTCAAACAGAGGCTTCCGAGGCCAACTGGGATGAGCTCAGTGCCCTCACCTACGAGGGGCGTGGCGGGTGATCGCCGTCGATACCAACATCCTTGTGTACGCCCACCGCGCGGACTCACCGTTCCACGCAGCGGCTTCGGAGCGTGTCCGCGAGCTTGCCGAGGGGTCTGATAGTTGGGCCATTCCGTGGCCCTGCATTCATGAATTTCTTGCCATCGTGACCCACCCCAAAATCTATCTGCCTCCGACGCCGATGGCACGTGCGCTCGACCAAGTGACTGCCTGGACAGAGTCACCGACGCTCCTGCTATTGGGCGAGCCCGTGAGCTATTGGGAGGTGCTTCGCGATGCCCTTCGCAACGGGGCAGTCTTGGGGCCACGCGTTCACGATGCGCGCATCCATGCAATCTGCCGCGCCAACCGGGTGCGCGAGCTGTGGACCGTCGACCGAGATTTTGCTCGCTTTTCGGGGCTTCGAATCCGGAACCCACTTTAGGTGGCTTCCAATTCCGAGGCAGACTGTCAGGGACATCCCCCGCACACCTCCCAAAACCCCTTGCGAAGCGCCCACGCGCCATGAACCCCTCGACCCACAATGGCCGAGTCCGCGCCCTGGAAGGTCTTCATCATCCACCGCGCGGTGGCCGAGCAGGCCTCGACGAGGGCTGGTTGGTGCTGTTCGACCTCCGGGAGACGATGCCTTGGAAAGAGAAGATCACGCTCCGGGAGACTAACCACCATGGTAAGGCCATCCACGTCGTGGGGTGTTGAGCCGCGCCAGGGGCTTCGGTTTCGAGCGGTGTGCCGGTGCCCGATCGATATAGGCCGCTGCCGAGCGCTCCTTGCTTCGGATGTCAGAGACAACTGCGCTTAGGCGGTCTCCTGAAACACACCCAGGTAGACGCGATCGACTTCGACGGAGCAGCGCGCCGTGGGAAGGTCGGCTGTTTGCGATGGGCCGTAGGTGCGGAGGACCCAGGCGTCGTCAGCTTGCCTGGAATACACTTCCACACGGGCTTCTTTTTGCGAGACCAACACGTACTCTTGGAGCGAGGGTAGAGCTCGGTAGCGTACGAACTTGTCCCCCCGATCGTAGGCTTCGCTCGACTCCGAGAGGACCTCCACGGCAATCGCGGGGTTGAGGAGCGTATCGCCGATGCCGTCTTCCAGGAGCGGTGCTCCGCACACGACGCTGACGTCTGGATAGACGTAACGTGGGCCTGGCACGAGCTTGACGCGCATGTCGGAGCTGAGCACTCGGCAGGGGCGCCCCGCCAGGGCGTTTCGCAGCTCGCCACCCATGTTCATGGCGATGAGACTGTGGGCCATCGTCCCGCCGGACATCGCGAAGATGTCGCCGTCTGCGTATTCGTGCTTTTCGTCGGACGCACGTTCGAACGCTAGGTAGTCCTCAGGGGAAAGGGGCGCGGTCGGCATAGACAAGCCCAGACCCCGGTAGCGTCACCCATTCTGGCGGCGTCGTCCAGTCGACGAAAGACTCGGTTGCGGCCGAACGTCCTCAGCCACCTTACCGCGCCGAAAAAGCCCTCCGCTAACCCACCGCCGACGCCTTCGCGAACAACGGCGCGTCGTTCCAGGCGCCTTCGTGGGTCAAGAGCCAGCGCTTGGCGGCCATGCCTCCTCCGTAGCCGGTTAGCGAGCCGTTGGCGCCGATCACTCGGTGGCAAGGTACTACGATGGACAGCGGGTTCTTGCCGTTTGCGGCGCCTACCGCGCGGCTGGCGTGGGGTAGACCGATGTCTTTGGCGATGTGGCCGTAGCTTACCGTTACTCCGTACGGTATTTTGCACAGCGCCTTCCAGACGGTCTTTTGAAAGGCAGTGCCCTCACCCCGCAGGGGTAGGTCGAACTCCTTCAACTCGCCTTGAAAATACGCTCGGAGCTGCTCCTTTGCGCGGGTTAGCACGGGGTGCGCTGGGTCCATGGTCGCTTCGGGCAACTCCCACGGAGGAAGGTAGATGGTGGTCAGTGCGTCCTCTTCCGCCACCAAGCACAGCTCGCCGATGGGGGTCTCTAGGACGCTCATGAATGCGTTGGTCTTCATGGATTCGCTCGCTGTTCTTTTTGATTATTCGGAGCTTGTCTCGGACAAGCCTTGCCAAAGGTGCATGACGGCGTAGGCGCGATAGGGCCTTAGGTGCTCGGACCACTGCTCGGCTTCTTTGGGACCCTTGCCGTTCAGGGCCTTTTTTACGCCTAGGTCGGAGGCCACGAACGCGTCGGGATGGTGGAGCGCTCGCATGGTGATGTATTCGGCGGTCCAGGGGCCTACGCCGGGTAGGGCTTGCAGGGCTTCGCGTAGGGCGTTGGGGTCGGCCATGGGGTCTTGCAACAGCGACCCGGGCTGGTTGGCGAAACGCGCTATGGCTCGCAGGGATTCGGCCCTTTTTCCGGGCATGCCTAGCTCGGCGATGGACTCCACGGTTGCTCCGGCGATGACGCTCGCCTTCGGAAACTCGTGGCTGATGCCTTCGTGCGTGGCGTCGGTCAGCGGCACCCCGAAGCGCGTGACCAGGCGGCCTGCCAGGGTCGTTGCTCCTCGCACGGTCACTTGTTGGCCCAGGATCGCGCGTACGGCGGCCTCGAACGGATCGAGGGCGCCCGGCACGCGCAGGCCTGGATGCTTGGCGATGGCCTTGGAGAACAGCGGCTCGCGCCGCAACACGTGGGCTACCGCGGTGGGGTCCGCGTCGAGATCGAACAGCGCTCGCACCCTGCGCGCTAGGTACATCGCGTGGCGGCCTAGGCCGTGGCTCACGTCGACTTGCAGCCCGTCGCGCGTCGCGTCCCTCTGCACCACGATGACTCCGCGGCTGTCGTCGAGGCGCACCGAACGCGTGTAGGCGTCGGCGGTCACGCGCTCCACGCCGGGAATTGCGCGATCTTTCAAGAATTGCAGCAACGCGTCCCACGCCAACGGCGGCCGATAATCGAGCCGCAACGTGAGCGTGTGCTCGGCGCTCTCGCCGCCGTGCTTGCGCCGCACGTCCGTCGGGGGACGACCGAAACGCGCGGCAAACAGGCTGTTGAAGCGCCTGACGCTGCCGAAGCCGCTGGCGAACGCGACGTCGGTCAAGGGCACCCTCGTGTCTTGCAAGAGCTGCTTGGCCAGCGCCAATCGCCGCGATTGCGCTAGCTCCACGGGCGACACGCCTAGCTCGCGCTGCATCGTGCGATCGAGGTGACGCGCCGTTACGCCTAGCTTCGTCGCCAAATCATCGACGGACGCTTCGTTCAAGAAGCCCTCTTCGATGTGGCGCGTCGCCGCTTGCGTCAGGCGCGAGCGCGCGTCCACGTTCGCGAGGCCCGGCGCGAGCTCGGGACGACAACGAAAACATGCGCGAAAACCGGCCTTTTCTGCTTCGGCGGCGCTGTTGTGAAACGTGCAACGCTCGCGACGGGGCGTGCGCGCGGGGCAGATCGGCCGGCAATACACGCCGGTCGTCGTGACACCCACGAAGAAGCGCCCGTCGAAGCGCGGGTCGCGGGCTACGAGGGCCGCGTAGAGGTCGTTTCCTTCGATGTCCACGTGCCCTTCGTAACCCGCGGCGCGGGTCACGTCTGGCCATTTTCGGACCTCTCGGCTACTTCGTCTCCGGCAGCCAGGTGGCCACCTTCACGGCGTCCAAATGCCGCTCGCGCATGGCCTCGAGCACCTTCGGCAGGGCTTGGATCGCGGCGGGCTCGCGGTCGTCACGCTCGGCCGCGTCGTGCATCAGCACGATCGCTCCATCGTCGAGGCCGCGGATCACGCGCCGCGCGACGTCGTCCGGCTTCGCGTTCTTCAAACCGTCGAGCGCGCGCACGCTGAAGCCCACGAGCTCCACGTCGGTGTCCTCCGCGGCCTTCGCCACGCGCGGGCTGGTGTGACCCACGGGCGGTCGATACAAGCGCGGCCTTACGCCCGTGATGCCTTCGAGCACGGCGATGGCGCGCTCGATGTCACGCGTCACGCGCCCCGCGCCGCGCAGCGCGACGAGCCTGTCGTGCTCGTAACCGTGGAGCGCCACGTCGTGCCCACGACGCACGATTTCCCGCACGATCTCCGGGTATTTCTCGGCCTTCTTACCAATCACAAAAAATGTCGCGGACATCTTCGCGCGATCGAGCAGGTCCAAGATGCGCGGCGTGTGCTCGGGGCTCGGACCGTCATCGAACGTGAGCGCCACGCCGCGCGCGTCTTTCGGGCCGTGATTCAGAGAGTCTGCGAACATGCGGAGGGGCATCCACGTGACGCCCGCCATCACCAACGTCACGTACGCCGTGAACGCGCCGAGCGAGAGCACGAGCGAAGGTGGTCCAAACACAAGCGCGTGCAGCACCAACAGGGCGGCCCCGAGGGTGGCGGCGTAGAGCGCAAAACGGGCCATGTTGGCCTATTTTTTCGCGCGACGCGGCTCTTCTTCGGCGGCCGCCTCGTCGTCTTCGTCGGCCGCTCGTTTCGTCGCGTCCGCCGCGATGCGCACCTTCGGCTTCGCCTCTGCGCTCGCGCCGTCGTCGGTGTTGTCGACGTCGTAAAATGCGCCCAAAACCACGGCGATCATCGGCAGCGACGTGATGGCCAAGCCGCCCAACGTGGCCGCGTCTTGGCTCAAATATTCGTTCGGCTGCGCGAGGTCACCGAGGGGGATCGGCACCGGCATCGTCACCCAGCGGCGCACCACGTACATCAAGCCCGCGGCCACCAGCGCGCCAAAAAAAGCCTTCATTCCGGCTTCGATCTTCGCGTCTTTCGCCCAGATGGGCTTGCCCGCGATGAGCCCCACCATCACGCCCGTCACCGCCGCGGCGAGGTACGCCACGAAGGCCCCCGGCGCGACGAAGCCGAGCTTGGCGATGCCAAAGCCAATGAGGCCGCCAATCAGCAGGCCTTTGAAGATTCCGAGGAACAGCCGCCCGATCATTCGTGCGAGATTCTTTACACGGGCCCGCCTTCCCTTCAACGTCGGCGCGCGTCCGAGGCCGACCTTGCTCTTCAACACCACCGAGTACGCCGTCTTTTTCAGCGTCGTGTTCGTCCTGTCGTGGGCGCTCGTGCGCGTCCTCGGGGGTTGGGCGCGCATCGGCCTGCTGCTGGTGGTGAGCTACGGCTTCTACGCCGCGTGGGACTACCGCTACCTGCCGCTGATCTTCGGCTCGTCGACGGTCGACTTCTTCCTCGCCCGGGCGATCGGCCGCGAAGAGCGCCCCCGGCGCAGAAAATGGCTGCTCGCGATCACCGTCGTGCTCAACCTGGGGTTCCTCGGGTTCTTCAAATATTGGGAGTTTGCCTACGAAAACGTGGCTCTGCTCTCGGCCTGGCTGCGCGGCGTCGACCCCGGCAACGTGGACGTCGCGCTGCTCTTGCCCCCGGTGGGCATCAGCTTCTTCACGTTCGAGTCGATGAGCTACGTGGTCGACGTCTACCGCAAAGACACGGAGCCGCACCCGAGCTACTTCCGCTATCTGCTGTTCGTCTCGTTCTTTCCGCACCTCGTGGCGGGCCCCATCGTGCGTCCAAGGGACCTCTTGCCGCAGCTCGCCAAGGAGCCTGTGCTGCGCGCCGAAGAAGGCGCCGAGGCCCTGTTTCTGATTGCCCTCGGCCTGATCAAGAAAATGGTCCTCGCCGACTACCTGGCGACGAACCTCGTGGACCGCGTGTTCGATCGCCCCGAGAGCTATTCCGCGGTGGAGACGTTGGCGGGCGTCTATGGCTATGCGGTCCAAATCTATTGCGACTTCTCGGGCTACACCGACATCGCCATCGGCTCGGCCCTCTTGCTCGGCGTAAGGTTCCCGAAGAACTTCGATTCACCGTACAAAGCGCCGAATATCGCGGATTTCTGGCGCCGCTGGCACATCTCGTTGTCGACCTGGTTGCGCGATTATCTGTATGTGCCTTTGGGTGGCAATCGCGGGCCGGCCTGGAAGACGTATCGCAACTTGATGTTGACCATGTTGCTTGGGGGCCTTTGGCATGGCGCGTCGTGGAACTTCGTGCTGTGGGGCTTCATGCATGGTTTGGGGCTAGGCGTGACAAGGGCCTTCCAGCGCGCCCGAGGGCCCGCCAAGAACACGCTGGCTGGCCGCGTGGTGGCGGTGTTCTTCACGTTTCATTGGGTCTGTCTGGCGTGGATCTTCTTTCGCGCGCCTACCTGGGATCTGGCCATGCGCGTGCTTCAGCGGCTCGGCTCGCTCACCACGTTTCATCCAAACCTGAACCCCATTCTGCTGGCCATTTTGGCGATAGGCCTTGTGTCCCACTACACGCCCGAGAAGGCCTATGAGGCCGCGCGCGCGAAGTTTTCGGCGCTGCCGGCGCCAGCGCAGGGCCTCTTGTTGTTTTTCACCCTCGTCTTGCTGCACGAAGTTGCGGGCACGGCCTCCGTGCCTTTCGTGTACTTTCAATTCTAAGGCCCTATGAACGCGCGACGCCTCCTCCCCATCTGCCTGTTTTTGGCCGCCTGCTCCACCACCACCGGCGCGGCGATTCCCCTGGTCCGCGTGCACGCCGAGACCGACCTCGACTGCCGCGGCGACGAAATTCGCATCGAAGAAGAGATGGGAGGCCGCTACAAGGCCGTGGGCTGCGGGCGAAAGGCCTATTACCGCACGGCGTGCGAGGGCCTCAACTGCACCGTACAGCCCGACGACGAGGGCGCCATTCCGTTCCACGACCGGCCCGCGCCCGAATGAGCCTTGACTAAACCTTCCCAAACAAGGGGAGTGTCTCGGACACGGCGGGCTCGACCCACGGCTCCAAGCAGGCTGGATCGTCGTTCCCCGGCGAGCCGACGCGCGGAGACACCGCCGTCAAGACCAGCTCACCTTGCGGCAAGGGCTTGATCATCGCCAAGGCCTCTTCGATCGACCCCCCGAGCCAAGCGTCCAATTGGCTCGGCAACAGGATCACGGGCATGCGGTCGTGGATGGTCGCGATGTCGTCGTTCGCCGCGGTGGTGACCACAGCAAACGAGCGCAGCCACTCGCCCGTCGCGGGGTTTTGCCAGTTGTCGTAGACGCCGGCTAGGAGCACCAGGCCGGAGTCCGGCGGGTGGCACCAAAAGGGCCTACGTTTGCCCTTCGCGCCGCCCCACTCATAAAAGCCCGTGCTCGGCACCACACAGCGCTTCTTCGCGAAAGCGCCGCGAAACGCAGGCGTCGAGACGATGGTCTCGCCGCGCGCGTTGATGTTACGGCCCGGCAAGGCCTCTTTGGCCCACGAAGGAACAAGGCCAAAGCGCGCCAGGCTCAGGCGCCGGGAGCCCTCTTTGACGCGCACGATGGGCACGACGTCGGTGGGCGCCACGTTGTAGCGAACGCGGTACGCCTCGGCCAGCGCGGGATCGGGCGCGATGTCGAGCGCGTCAATCAGCTCGTCGTAGTCTACGTCGCACACAAAGCGGCCACACACGCGCGCATTTCAAGGCGCAAAGCGCGCCGCCGTCAAGGGTGGTTGGCTTGGAATTGCGTCCCCCGAAGGCCCGGCGGCGCCCGTTTCCATTTGCATGTATTGCTCGATGCTATACACTGAACCGCGAGCCCACCATGACCGCCCCCGCCGTCCCTCGCCGCCCCGCCTCGACCACGAAGACGGCCAATTTGATGGTTCGCGTCGACCTTCCGAGCAAGCAGGTCATCGCCCATGCGGCGCGCATTCGCGGCGTGAGCGCCAGCGACTACGTGCGTTCGGTGGTGGTGGGGCAAGCGCGGCGCGAGGTCGAGGAGGCTCGTACCCGCACCATCTTGCTGACGCCGGAGGAGCAGTTGGCGTTTTGGCAAGCGCTCGATCGACCAGCGGAGCTGACGCCGAAGCAGAAGCAGCTCGGGCGCATCATGCGCGGTGAGCGGTAGGTGGTCCGTTTCCCGGCCGGATGGCGTTGCGAACGTCTCCGGCGTGAGCACCCGCGCGCGGCCTTCAACTCGGGTCAAGAGGCGGTGGATGGCTGGCTGAAGAAGCAGGCCTGGCAGAATCAGG
>CAYLJT010000389.1:0-8112 GCA_964383995.1 uncultured Polyangiaceae bacterium | reverse complement strand
TTGGCCGGAGCCACCTGCCGCAGAAGCTGAAAACCCTCCTCCAAGTCCGCCTGCCTGAACCTGCGGAGCACCATCCGATCCATTATTTGGGCGCTGTGAAAGGCAAGCAGAAAATCGAGGGCTGTTTCTGCGCGTTCGGTCGGTGTTACCTAGGCCATGAAGTGCGATCGTACACGGTGATATCTATTGCACAAGCTCTAAAACCATGGCCAATATCAAAATAACTCGATTGCCTTGATATTTTCTTAAGTAACTCGTCGCGATAACCTGGGCCGATAACGGACGACTACTGTACGTTGGGCGAATACCGACACGAACCGTGTGAAGTCCAAGCGAGATCGCTCGCCGATATTCGGCCGATCGGTTCGATAACGCCTGCGACTCTTCGAGATCCGGCTCGGGGCGCTTCGCGCGGGGTCAAGGGCTTCCGAGACGCACCAAACGCGGGGAAGGCGACCCTGGGAGCGACCGCGGCGGCTCAGGCAAAAAAAGGCTTGCGCGCGGAATCGATTTGTTGCAATCTGCGTTACGGTCGGAGGACGCCGCCCGCCATGGCTTTCGTGGCTCGGGGGTGATCGGCAGCGGAGGGGCATGGGCTCCTTTTACTCATCGTCACAGACACATTGCGGGAGGTTTCATGGCGGACAACTACGTCCTGCGCGACGGCGCGGGCACACTGCTGGCGGCGGACGACGTGCTGGGGACCTTGGTTCCCCGCGTAAAGATTCAGGCGGGGGAAGACGGCGAAGCGGAGGACGTATCCACCGCGAATCCGCTGCCCGTGCGGGTGGAGAGCTGGGTGCCTTCGAGCCTCACGGTTTCTGGGGAGGTCGACATCGGTAGTCTCCCGGATGTTACGCTCGGCGCGGCGCTACCCGCGGGGACCAACGCCATCGGCACCGTCGAGGTCACCTCGTTGCCAGCGTTGCCCACGGGCAGCAACGCGATCGGCAAAGTGCAGGTCACGAGCCTGCCCAACGTTACCATCGGCGCGGCGCTTCCAGCGGGGTCCAACGCCCTCGGCTCGGTCACGCTCGGCGCGGCGCTCCCCACGGGGACGAACACGATTGGCAAGGTCGAGGTTACCAGCATCGCCACCGGGTCGAACGTGATCGGCGCGGTGCAAATTCGTCCATCGCTGACGTCCGCCCTGTTCGTCTACAAGGGCTTTGTGGGTGGCACGGGGACGCTCATTCGCAGCTCTGCGTGTGTGGTGTTCGGCTGGCACTTCATCAACACCGACAGCGCCGACGCCTTCATCAAGTTGTACAACTTGTCGAGCGCCCCCTCGGTGGGCACGAGCACTGCCATCGTTACCGTGTTTGTCCCGGCGGGCGGTTCGACGACGGCAACGTTTACTCACGGCATCGACCTTACCACCGGTCTCGGTATCGGTTGCACGAGGGGCGTCGAAGACGACAACACCACCTCTGTGACGGCGACGACGATCTTGGCCAACCTATTCTACAAGTACTGAGCAGGGGCCTCTTCGGTGTGCGCCCTCGGTACGCCCCCGGTGCACCCTGGTCAACCGGGCCTAGAATTTTGAAAAGAGCCGCGCAAGCAGCGTTGGCTTCGGGAGGATTGTATGACGAGCGTAGCAAGCGGTCAGAGCAAGTTGGTATGTTCCGGGCGCGTCACGGACGCCGAGGGTTTGGGTCAAGCTGACCTCCGCGTCGAGCTGTGGGACGCCGAGCAGGTGTGCACCGATTTGGTGGCCCTGACGTACACGGACAGCACGGGACGGTTCGGCTTTTCGCTCGACCCGGACTACCTGGATGGATTGTTCTTGGGACGTGAAAAGGCCTTAGCTTTTCGCATTTTTACCGCCTCCGCCCAGGTAGTCAGCACCTTCCAAACATGGCGTGCGGCGCCCACCCCAGCAAGCTTTCGCTTCGTCGTCGACCCCGCCATCACCTCCCCCCGCCTTGGACATGGCAGTTGCCGTGTTCGGGGTCGCGTCACCGACGGTCGAGCGCCGTCGGCGGGCCTTACCGTGCGGATCTACGACAAGCAACTGCGGAGCGAAGACCAGATCGATGAAGACGTGACGACGGACAGCAACGGCGAGTACGTCGTAGACTACCTCTGGGGAGCGGGCAGCGGCGAGGCCCTTCGGAGCCCCGACGTTGTGGTCAAAGTCTTCGACAGCACGGGCGCCACGCTACTGGCCACGTCCGAGGTTGTTTGCCGCGCCCCCGCAACGCTCACTGTTGACATGCTCGTAGGCGCCGACACCTACGTCGGTCCTTCCGAATATGACCGCCTTTCAGCTCTGCTTACGCCGATGTTGGGCACGCTCGGTTTTACCGACCTCACCGAGGAAGAGTCGTCCTACCTGGCCTGTCGTGCGGCGGAAGACGATCGTGCGGTCAAGGCGCTTTCTCAGGCGCACGTGCTTGCGCTGGCAATGGATGTGGATCCGAGCATCACCTACGCATTGGTTCGCAGGCAGTTGCCGGCCGACCACCGCGCCTTGCTTCGGCATCCACCTGCCAGCTTGCGCAGGGAGCTTGTGGCGGCGTCGGCGGCCAATGTGATTGCGCCGCTGGACGAGGCCGCCATCGACGCGGCCATCGACGATTTGCGGGCGGCGGCGGTGGCCCTTGCGTTTGCCACGCCCGATCCGGGCACCACGTGCAACCTGGGTGACGTGCTCGAGGTAGCCCTTCCAACACTGGGAGATCGGCAACAGCTTGTTGACGAATACATCGCTTTTGAGGGCTCGATCGAAGACTTCTGGACGCACCTCGGCACCTTGACGGCGTTCAGCGATCCGGAGGTGTTGGGTCGGGCGCAGCTTTCGCTGCAATGGGGCGCGCTCACGCGGTTTCATTTGCCGCTCATCAAAAAGCTCGAAGCGATGCGGGTGGCGGAGACGCACACCACGTTGAAGGACCTGGCGACGCTCAGCGAGAGCGACTGGGCCGACCTGCTCGAAGAAGAGATCGAGAGCAGCCCGATTGGCGCGCCGGCGGATGTGCCTGGGACCGACGAAGCGGCGCGGCGCGCGACCTACGCGAAGGTCTTGACGCGGACCATGGAGACCGCCTTTCCCACCACGGCGATCATGGCGCGCATCCAGGTTGAGAGCAGTACCGACGACCGTTATACCTTTCTTGCGAACAACCCGAGCTTCGAATTCGGCAAGACCCGTGCGAGCCTGACTTTACCGGACGCCGTGTACGACGGGATCGATGAGTCAGACCGGGAGGCTGTGAAGCAAAACATCCTCGCGATGGAGCGGATGTTCAAGATCACGCCGCGCTACGAGGACATGAAGCGGCTGATGGACGGCGGTTTGAAGTCGTCGAAGGCCGTGCAGCGCATGGGCAAGGGCCCGTTCATGGCGAAGTATGGCCCGCTTCTCGACGACGGCGTGGCCCAAAAGGTCTTCCGCAAGGCGTCGTTCGTGACGGCGGCGACCACGTTCTTGCAGTCGAAGTACGCGGCAGCTTTCCACAGCGTTTCGATGCGCGTGCTGCCCGACATGACCACGAGCGGCGCGCTCGATCCGGCGATTGCCGACTGGCAGACCTTGTTTGGCAAGCTCGACATGTGCGCCTGCGAGCACTGCCAGTCGGTGCTGAGCCCGGCGGCCTACCTGGTGGACATCTTGGAGTTTCTGCGCGGCATCGCGTCTACCCACACACGGCCCGACGGTAGCAAGCTAACGGCGGCGGAGCTTCTTTTGGGTGACGGTGAGTATCAAGGGCGCAGGCCTGACATCGCGCGGATTGCGCTCTCGTGTGAAAACACCAACACCGCCCTCCCTTACGTCGACCTTGTCAACGAAATTCTCGAGCGGCGGATCAGCGGCGTCAGCCTTCCCACCACGATTCAGACCACGGGCACCACGGCGGAGCTGCTAGCGCTTCCGGAGCTGGTTGACGCGGACGCCTACGACACCCTCGCAGATGAGGTGTTTCCCTGGAACCTTCCCTTCGACTTCTTCGGCGAAGAAGCGCGTGTGTACCTCGACCACCTGGGTGTGCCGCGCAGCCGGCTGATGGAGCTGTTTCAGCAGCCGACCGGTCCCGTGCCATCCGACGCCGAGGTCAGCCGCGAGAAGCTGCGGTTGAGCGCCAAAGACCGGGAGCTGCTCACCGGCACCTGGTCGGGCGACCCCGAGGACGCGTGGGGCTTGTCAGGAGCTGGTTGGGACACCGACCTGCTGCGCGTGACAGCGTTTCTCGAAGCGACAGGGCTTGAGTACGAAGCGCTGCAAACGCTCTTGGAGACCAACTTCCTGACGGGGTTGGCAAGCGGAACACCTGCTATCACGGTCGACGGCGGCATGGACCCGTGTCTCTTGGTAAACCTGTCCATCACCGGTCTGGGCACGCCCTTGGGGCCCATTTGGGATGCCACCCATCGCTTTTTGCGGCTGCGCTTGCGGCTCGGCTGGTCGCTGGTGGAGATGGACCAGGTCATGACGGCCTTCGGCGGCACCTTCGACGACGCCTTGCTTGGCAAGATCGCGGACCTTCGCGAGGTGATGGAGCTGCTGCATCTGCCGTTGACCACGGCGCTTGCGTTGTGGGCGCCCATCGACACCTACGCGCTGCCGGTGACCAAGGTGGTGCCTCTGTACGAGCAGTTGTTCTTGAACAAGGCCGTGTTCAACCCGCCGGACGCGGCCTTCGGCGACGCCACGGCGCTGTCGGGTACGCTCGAAGAGCACCGCGACACAATCATGGCGGCCCTTCGGCTGAGCGCGGCGGACTTTGGGTTGTTGACCGACCCGGCGGTGACCAGTGCGACCTTGACCTTGCCAGGGCCGCTGGCTTCGACGGCGTTGAATCTCGCCAACCTGTCTCGGATCTACCGCATTGTGACGCTGGCACGGGCGCTGAAGATGCCGGTGAAAGACGTCTTGGTACTGCGGGCGTTGAGCGGGCTGAATCCACTGCTGGGAGACACCGGGGAGGCTGCGACCCCGGCCGACACGTTGGTGTTCGTGGAGCTTGTGAAGAAGCTTCAAAAGGCGAAGGTGAGCGCGACGGAGCTGCACTACCTGCTGCGCCACGTGGGCCGAACCGCGGCGGACAACGTGCTGCGCGACCAGCGTGTGGCGGCGGTGGATGCGGCGTTGGTGAAGGTGACCGAGACAACGCCAAACGTCGTGGACCCCACGGGTGCGGAGCTTCAGCAGCTATTGGAGCGGATGCTTCGGACGACGACGCCGGACTCGACGACGATTGTGGCCGATGCGCGGGCGATGGTGGAGATTTGTCTTACAACCACGGCGCTCGATGAGGCCGGGCAAGACGCGCTTATCGATGCTACGTTCGACGCCGCGTTGTTCGACACAACGGCCATCAAGGCCAACCTTGTGGGTGGTGGATCGCCGACGCTCACCGTAGTCAGCGAACGCGTAGCTTATCTGCAGGGGCTGGTTGTCGACTTCATCCGGCACCGGGATCAGGTGGCAGCGGTAAGACAAGTCTTGACGGACACCTTCAAGCTGCCCGCGGAAACGGTCGCCGCGATGGTGGAGACGGTCGGCGAGGTGACAAGCTGGCTGAGCGCTTTTACATCGGGAGCCACGGCGGCCCTGGACGACTTTCTGCTTCCGCCCGCGGAGCCCGCGGCGACCGAGAAGCAGCAGGCGATGGACCGCTTCACCAAGGCGGCGCGCATCATTCAGCTCACCACGTCCAAGAGCGCAAAACATGCTGAGATTGCGGCTCTTTTTGGCGTTGGTCGCAACAGCGAGTGGCTCGATCTGAATGCACCGCCGCTCGACCCTCCGGCCGATGAGACGGACTTCGGCCTCACACTGTTGCTACCCCAGCTTGCGCGGTTGCTCGACGTGGGCGCCCTGGCGTCGCGCATCAAGGCGGGTCGCGTGGCCTTCTACGAGCTGTTGAGCCTGGAGGCCTCGGGCCCGGACTGGCTCGACGCGCTTGCGTTGCGGACCGACTGGAACCGCGCGGATCTGGACACCTTGACAACGGCGTTTGGCCTGACGTGGCCGGACGACGCCAACGACGAGGTCGGTCTCACGCGCCTGGCCGATGCGTGTGAAGCGCTTGGACGGCTGGGCGTGAGCGCGGCAACGGCTCTGGAATGGGCAGACACCGAGAGCGCGACGGAAGGCTACGCCGAAGCAGTTGCCATTGAGGTGAAGCAAGCTGCCAAGGCCAAACATACGCCCGAGGCATGGTTGGAGGTGGCCCGGCCGCTGCGCGACGAGCTGCGGGAGAAGCAGCGGTCGACGTTGTTGGCGTACGTTATCCGCTCGGCGACCGCGCCGTCGTTGCCGACGGCCAACGCGGTGTACGGTGAGCTGTTGATCGACGTGGAGATGAGCCCGTGTCAACTCACCTCGCGCATCAAACAAGCCATCAGCTCGGTGCAATTGTTTGTGCAGCGCGCCTTGCTCAACCTGGAGCCCGAGCTTCAGCTCGACCCGAGCGAGGCCGCGCAATGGAAGTGGATGAAGCACTACCGGGTGTGGGAAGCAGCGAGGAAGATCTTTCTATTTCCAGAAAACTGGATTGAGCCCGAGCTGCGCGACGACAAGACCCCGTTTTTCAAAGCCTTGGAGAGCGAGCTGCGGCAGGGTGAGATCACCGACGCGTCGGCGGAGGTGGCCTACGAGCACTACCTGGAGAAGCTCAGCGAGGTGGCCCGGCTGGACGTGTGTGGGATGTACCGCGAGCAGGAGGCCGAGACAGACACCAGCGAGGCGCGGGACGTTTTGCATGTGTTTGGTCGGACATTGGCCCACCCCCATCAATACTTCTACCGCACCCGCGTAAACGACGCGCGCTGGACGCCTTGGGAGAAGGTGGACATCGACATTCCCGGCGAAGTTATCCTGCCCATCGTTCACAACCGGACGCTGCGCCTCTATTGGCCGGAGATCGAGGAGACGGACTACGTCCACTCGAGAATTGTGTCCTCGGAGCGCCGACAAGGGGGCTGGACTGCACCGCACATCGCCAGTTACAGGCAGTCGAACGAACACCGCGCCCTAGACGACGGCTCCTGGCTCTCCATGGCCTTTGACCCGTCGCCATCACCGCTCACGGGCGAACCGGCCCTCTTGATGATGCACCTAACAACGGAAAACTACGTGGGCCAGATCTTCGAATACTATGGGCCTGTGAGAAGGTACCGGCTAAACTCGTGCGCCCCAGGCTTGTCGGTGGAGAGCGACGACTTGCACTCCGTGATCGTGGCTCGTCCGTTCGAAACGCATCCTGCCTACGCGGACGACGTGGAACTGGACGACCGCGCGGAGCATTCACTTCAAGTCAAGATGTGGCTTGGTGACGATCTGCAGCTCGTTCCTACGCTAGCAACCGCGATAGCGCCCTTCAAGGTCCACGCGCCACGGGTCCGCAAAGTGGTCGAAACAACCGGCGGCGGATTCGAGATCTGGGACGAACAACCGCAGTTCTTCCTAACAAACCCGCTTCAGACTTACTTCGTCCACATCGAGGAGGCACCCTACTACGCGTGGACAGCAGCCGCGGTGGCCGCACCGAAGCCGCTTCAAGCGCTGGATTTGGGCCTTGGCGTGGGGTCCGAAGTGACCGTTTGGGCAAAGGCGCCGACGAACACCATCCTGATTCCCATTCCGCACAGCACCCGCGTTCTTCAGTTCGACACGTTCTACCACCCCCACGTTTGCGCCTTCCGTAAGGCGTTGGCGGGCCTCGGCGTGCAGGGTCTGCGCGACTGGAATGCAGCGGAGCCACCGCTGCAACTGCTGGGCGCCGAGGACGTGGATACCTTCGACACAACCTACGATCCGGCGCCGATTGTGAAGCAGCCCTACCCGATCGCCGACGTCGACTTCAGCTTGGGTGGAGCCTACTCGATCTACAACTGGGAGCTGTTCTTCCACACGCCGCTTCACATCGCGGTGCGGCTGATGAAAAATCAGCGCTTCGAGGAGGCCCAGAAGTGGTTCCACGCCATCTTTGACCCCACGGACCATTCGGACTCCACCGAGCCGGCGCGCTACTGGAAGCTACGACCCTTCCGCGACAACAAGGCCCTCAGCAGCCTTCAAGACGCCTTCAGCGACCTGGCCGCGGATGAGTCGGTGGCCCTGCTTCAAGCGATGTTCGCGGACAACGACGACGGGGTCAAGAC